>JBDLJP010000105.1:0-7148 GCA_039714295.1 Candidatus Fermentibacterota bacterium | reverse complement strand
TGAAGCTGCGAGAGCACTTGTGTACAGTACTGCAAGAATGATCGATGCCGGGGAAAGGAAATACGAAAAGGAATCCGCCATGGCGAAAGTATTTGCCAGCGATGTAGCGATGAAAGTTACAACAGATGCTGTTCAGATTCTGGGCGGTTACGGTTACATGAAGGAATACCCCGTTGAGAAAATGATGCGGGACGCGAAAATAACTCAGATATATGAAGGTACGAACCAGATACAGCGCAGCGTAATAGCTTCTGCACTGATAAAGGAAACGGCCGCCAGAGGGAAGTAGTAAAATGCGGATAGTCGTAGCAGTAAAACAGGTTCCCGATACCGCCGAGGTAAGGATAGACGAAGAGCGGGGTACACTTATCCGTGAGGGGGTTCCCTCCATACTGAACCCCTTCGATGAGTATGCCCTTGAGGAAGCCATGAAGTGGAGAGACGAGCTGGGCGGAACAGTTACGGTTATAACAATGGGTCCCCCCCAGGCTGAAGCGGTTCTCAGGGAAGCGGTTTCCATGGGAGCTGATGAGGCAGTTCTTCTTTCCGACAGAGCATTTGCCGGGGCTGATACCTGGGCGACCAGCCATACCCTCGCTAAGGCTGTAGAAAAAATTGGTGATGTAGACATCGTTATGACCGGCAAGCAGGCCATAGACGGAGATACCGCCCAGACAGGCCCCAGTATTGCCGCTTCTCTTGACTGGCCGCAGGTAACCTTCGTGGGTTCAGTTCGGGAACTGAACGGGGACAGTATGGTAGCGGAGCGCTATGTCGAGGGCGGATGCGAAGTGATAAGATCCTCGCTTCCTGTCGTTATTACTGTTCTGAAAGATGCCAATACACCCAGGCTGCCTTCGCTCCGGGGAAAAATGAAATCCAGGAAGATTGAAATTCCAGTATGGGGCAGGGAAGACCTTGATCTTCCCGAGAGTGAGGTTGGTCTTGACGGATCACCCACCAGGGTTGTTAAGATCACAACCCCTGAAAGTACTTCGAATGGGGAAATTCATCATGGTGAACCGGAAGATCTGGCAAAACTCCTGGTTGATTCCCTGCTTGGTTCGGAGGTCTTCTGATGGCAAGTATTGAAGTACGCAAGGATACCTGCGTCGGATGCGGAATATGCGTTCCTGCATGCCCGTTCGGAGCCATCACGATGGAGGATTCCCTGGCCGTTATCAGTGATGAATGCACACTGTGCGGAGCCTGCGAATCATCATGTTCCTTCGGAGCAATAATCATCAGAACCGGTGAAGCGGGAGGAACAGAGATTGACCAGTATTCCGGTATTCTGGTGCTTGCCGAACAGCGTGACGGTATTATTGATCACAGTACGCTTGAACTCCTCGGAGAGGCCAGAAGGCTTGCTGAAGCCGACGGAAGCTCCGTCTCAGTGATTCTCCTTACTGAAAAAGCGGGTAACCGGCCGGCAGAATTAATCAGTTGCGGAGCGGACACTGTGTATCTTGCGGAAGACACTCAGCTTAAGCATTTCAGGACGGAGCCGTTTTCCAAAATTACCGAAAGGCTTATAACAGAGAAGAAGCCTGCGGTTGTGCTTGCTGCTGCAACTACTACCGGACGCGACCTCATGCCCAGGATCGCCAAAAACCTGAACACAGGACTTACGGCGGATTGTACTGAGCTTTCAATAGATACTGAATCCGGTGGTCTCCTTCAGACAAGACCCGCCTTCGGCGGAAATATTCTGGCCACGATCGTCTGTTCGGATACAAGACCCCAGATGGCAACCGTAAGACCCAGGGTTATGAAAGCCATGGATCCCGATGAAACGAGGACCGGAGCGATTGAGAAGATAGAGCTCCAGCCGGACGATCTTGCAAGCAGAACAGAAGTACTGGAGTTCAAACCTCTTGACGAAGGGGAAGTTGATATAACCGAGGCTGAGGTTATCGTGGCAGGCGGCAGGGGGCTGAAAGCCCCTGAGAATTTCGATATCCTGCATGAACTTGCGAATCTTCTGGACGGTTCTATCGGCGCAAGCCGCGCCGCAATAGACGCGGGCTGGGTTTCGTATCCGCACCAGGTGGGACAGACCGGGAAGACTGTTCAACCGAAAACCTATATTGCATGCGGTATATCAGGAGCGGTTCAGCACAGGGTCGGGATGCAGTCCGCAGACTTAATACTTGCCGTTAACAAAGATGAAACAGCTCCTATTTTTGAGTTCTGCGATGTCGGCTTCGTAGGTGATCTATTTGAGATCATACCATTTGTCATCAAGGAGATTAAACGACGGAGAAAATGATCCGCCTGAATCCGGATTTCGATTATCACAACATAAAACCAGTTATTCATCAGGATCGGAAGCAATTATAAGATGCAGAATGATACTACCGGAACAGCACTTTTGGAGAATACCGAGTTTTACCGTCTGACCGGCCGGGAGACGCTTGAAGCCCTCGGGTCTTCCGAAAAGGGATTAACCAGGAAGACCGCTTCGGAAATCCGTTCCCGGGTCGGTTCCAACGAGATAGTATCGGATGTAACCGTTCCAAAATGGATGATTTTCCTGAAACAGTTCCGGGAGCTGCTTGTTCTAGTGCTCATAGCAGCGGGAATCGTCTCAATCGCCATCGGCAGTTACCGTGACGGCGCAATAATGTTCGTGATAGTCATCATCAATGCCGTTATCGGTTTTGTTCAGGAATACAAGGCTGGAAAGATTCTGGAAAGGCTGAAAGAACTTATCCAGTCCCCTGCTAAAGTACTGGTGGATGGGGTACTTACGGAGGTATCTCAGGGGTTGCTTGTACCAGGAGATATAGTCGAGATTGAAGCGGGAGACAAGATTCCCGCAGATCTGAGGCTTATTGAGTGCTTCGACTTCCGTACGGTGGAATTCTCTCTTACGGGTGAATCCATGCCCCAGGAGAAGAGTACCAGCGTTATCAGTGATAAATGCATAATATCCGACCAGGAGAATATGGCCTTTACGGGTACAACGGTTGCAACAGGCAGCGCAACCGGGGTTGTGGTACGAACCGGAATGTCCACTGAAATGGGCAGGATAGCAAGCATGACCCAGGATACGGCAACAGTTAAATCCACTCTGCAGAAGGAATTGGGAATTCTGGCAAAATGGCTGACCCTGATTGTCGTTATTCTCAGTATCGGGCTCTTCGCTGTTGCGCTATGGCAGGGATTCCCGCTTATAACCAGTATGATTCTTGCTCTCGGTGTTGCGGTTGCTTCCGTTCCTCAGGCACTCCCTGCCCAGGTGACTGTTGCCCTTACAGCTGCCAGTAAAAGGCTCTCAGATCAGAAGGCTGTGGTCAAGAGCCTTCCTTCGGTGGAAACCCTTGGTTCCACTACAGTGATCTGTACCGACAAGACGGGTACTCTCACAAAGAACGAAATGACCGTAACAAAGATCTGGTTCAACGGCAGTGAGTACAGGCTGACAGGAACAGGGTACAAGCCGGAGGGGGGAATACTCGATTCAGATGGTAAAGAACTGACCCGGGAGCAGATTGATGATATAGAGATAATGATGGATGCGGGGACGATGGCATCCAACGCGGAAATTCACCCTCCGGATGAAGAGCATAAGAGCTGGTATCCGGTTGGAGACCCTACTGAAGCCGCCCTCGTGACCATGTCCACTAAACTGGGAACCAGAAGTCCCACCGAGGATGAGGAAAACCCGGAGCTGCATGAATTTCCCTTTGATTCTGATAGAAAGAGGATGAGTTCCGTAAGGCAGTTCGGTGACAGAGTAGAGCTGGCTATGAAGGGCGCGACTGACAGTGTACTATCTATTTCGAAGTACATTTACAGGAACGGGGAAGCAGTACCCATTACAGAAGAGGACAGGGAGCGGATCAGGAGCCTTAACGAGGAATTTTCCAATCAGGCGCTGAGGGTGCTGGCCATAGCTTTCCGTCCCCTCGAATTGAATGGAAGCGATTACGTGATTGAGGAGATTGAGAAGGATGTCATCTTCCTTGGTCTTGCGGGAATGACCGATCCTCCCAAAGAGGGTGTTAAAGAGGCGATTGCAGCATGCCATGAGGCCAGTATCAGAATAGTTATCATGACCGGTGATCATTCGATTACCGCGAAAGCTGTCGGCAGGGAAATAGGTCTGTGCAGATCTGGAGACCCTGATGTCTATACAGGCGAACAGCTTGAGGAATTTGATGACGAAGAGCTTACACGAATTCTTATGACCGGCGATTCTGTGATATTTTCAAGGGTAAGCCCCGCTCACAAGCTCAGAATAGTCAATATCCTGGAGGACCAGGATGAAGTGGTTGCTGTAACGGGTGACGGTGTTAACGATGCTCCCGCGCTTAAACGGGCAGATATCGGTGTTGCTATGGGCATAACAGGAACCGATGTAGCCAAGGAAGCCGCGGAACTGATTCTTCTTGACGACAGTTTTCCCACACTTGTGGAGGCTGTCAGAGAAGGGCGTACCATTTACGACAACCTCAAGAAAACCGTACTCGCATCCATGACCACGAATGCAGCCGAGCTTGTAATCGTGATACTCGGGCTTACGGCTGTTGCGCTTGGCGACTGGGCGATACCCATACTTGCACTTCAGATTCTTGCGATAGATCTGCTTGCCGAGGTTATGCCCCTGACCTGTCTTACCTTCGATCCCTCGGCGACGGGGATAATGCGAAAACCTCCGAGAAAGCAGACCGATCATATAATGAACAGACAGACATCCTTTGAGGTGCTGTTCCTCGGTGTATTGATCGGGCTACTTGCTTTCGGCAATTACGCACTCAGCATGTTCCGGACAGGGGAGGTCTTTCCCGCCGACATGACAGTATTTCCAACTGCTTATCTGAGAGCGACAACACTGGCGTATCTTACAATAGCTTTCTGCCAGTTTGCGAATGTGCTCTCTCAGAGATACAGCTTTACCTCCATCTTCAACAGGAATTTTTTCAGCAACAGGACTCTGCTCTGGTCCATTCTGGGATCTATTGCTCTTGTGCTGACAGCGGTATATGTACCGTTTGTAAGCGGGTTCCTCTACTTCAGCGGTCCGCGGATTCTTGACTGGATATTGGTACTTGGTGCCGCGCTGATATTCCTCGGTGTATTCGAGCTGATGAAACTCCGCAGAAGGATAAGATACCGGGAATCAGCTGTACCGGGCTGAACAGGCTGCAGATCCGGAATGAACAGATGATGGTTGATCTGATTGAAAAAAGAGCGGTGCTTCATGTCCACACGAACGCATCCGATGGAACCGGTTCAATTGAAGAGGTTATCCGGATAGCCGGCGCTGCAGACGTGGATATTCTGGGTATTAACGATCACAACACGCTGGATGCGAGGGAGAGGGGGTTCGGAGGCTGGCAATCCTCTCTTTTCGTGCTTGCAGGAGCCGAGCTGGAGGATGAAGCGGAGAACAGCCATCTTCTTGTTTACGGAGTTGACGAACTCCCGGAAACCTGGAATACATCTGATCAGATATCTTTCATAAACGAAAAGGGCGGCATCGCTATTGCCGCTCATCCTACGGAAGCACCGGGTAAACTCCCGCGTACCAGAAGCTATTCCTGGAAAGCCGGGAACGCAGCTGAAGCTCTTTCGGGAGTGGAGGTCTGGAATTACATGTCCCTCTGGAAAAAAGGTATATCGCCTTTCAATGCCGCGGCTAAGCTGAGATCCCCTGACATGCATGTGGAACATCCTGACCCTCTTGCGGTAGAGTTCTGGGAGAGAACAGGAGGCTGCGCTATCGCAGGTCCTGATGCTCATGCTCTGAGATTCGGGATCGGTCGGTTCAGACTGGAGGTCTTTCCGTACGAAATGATGTTCAGAAGGCTTCAGACGCATATACTTCTGGATGCTGATCTGTCTGATTCCAATGAGATTGCCGAAAAGCAGATATGCCGTGCCCTCAAAGAGGGGTCGTGCTTTACAAGTAATGTCCTGTACGGAGACGCATCAGGTTTCAGAGCCGGCAGGGAAGACGGCTGCATTCTGCTGGATCTTCCGGGAGCTGGGGAGGTAACCCTGAGCAGATCAGGAACTCCTCTCTGGCAGAGTTATCTTGAAGCCGGAAGCCACAGGGTCGACATGGAGGTCACGGAACGAGTTTCTATCAGCGTTTTCAGAGAAGGCAGAACATGGATATACTGCGCAATTCTGTAATAATCATTCTGACGATTGTCTCGATCTCATCGAGCGCCTTTTCAACTCCGATCGATTCCGCATGGGATCTGCTCTATGCTGTTGAGAATCGTGACGGTGAGTGTTTTCTGGACCTGATGTCCGAAAGTGTAAGGGTTCAGATCGAACATAGTTACCAGCAGCTTAAGGACCTGGCTGTGGAGAATCCGGATTTTGCGGAAACCCTGCTGAGAGAATCCGGCTCCGGTGTGACGACATGGGACCTTGAATGGATGAACGCGGAAGATTTCGTTTCAAGGATGCTTGAGGGTGTTAACCTGCCGCCGCTGGATAATATCATATCTGAGGAGGCTTCCCTGAGAGGCAGGAATGCGGATGTGCTGTTCAGCTGGTCCTCGGGATATTCTATTTCGATTCAGCTTTCATGGGAGGAATCATCCTGGAAGGTTACCGGATCCCCCGTTCTGAACCAGCTCTTTTAAGAATGGTCAGGGGCCGGGCGTCACTTCTGGTCACTTACCTTTGCAAGTGACCAGAAGTGACGCCCGGCCCCTTCTGACTGTTGACTTCAGAGCCTGTATAGTTGTAGTATTCGTTATTCGTGTCAGGTCTTCAGGGGTAGTGTTTTCCATTCTCACGGAAACTGCTAAACTTCTGATGTTTTTTGTGGAGGTTAAAATGCGAAAGATTCTTGCTGTACTTAGTATTGCCGGTCTTGCCCTTATGGCATGTGGCGGTGGTGGCGCCAGCAGCCCTGAGGATGCAGTTAATGGTATGTTCGATGCCATGAAATCCGGAGATATAGATGCAATGGCGCAGTATCTGCCGGAAGACGAGCGTTCGGAAATAACCGAGATGTCGGATGAAGAAAAAGAGATGGCCCAGGGTATGCTCGCCATGCTGTCCGCAATGGAGTACGAGATCAAGGGTACAGAGATTGACGGCGACGTTGCTGTTGTAACCATTGAGATCACATTCATGGGTGAGACCGAAGAAGAGGATGTCGAACTCACGCAGGAGAA
>JBDLJP010000104.1:0-7256 GCA_039714295.1 Candidatus Fermentibacterota bacterium | reverse complement strand
ACTGTATTGGAAGCATCCCTGTCATGGGATTGAAGAGATAATCTCGTTGAGGTAAGCATTTCTGTCAGGATCTCTGATGCCTGTACAGCTGCGGTGGCAAGTTCTCCCGATTCTATCTTGAAGTTCCCGGCAATCCTGTCCCTGACCTCAACGATATTGACCGCATGGTCAGATACTCTTTCAAGGTCGTTGATCGTATGAATGATAACTGGTAATTTCAGTGACTGGTTCTTATCGAGGTTACGCTGAAAGAGTTTTGAGGCATAAATTGTCAGATCCCGCTGCATATAGTCTACTCTGTCCTCCATGGACATGACTTTGCCTGATTTCGGATGCCCCTTGAAAAAGCAGGATATTGCCCCGGTAACGGTAGCTTCCGCATAAGTGGCCATTTTAACCATCTCACGCTCAAGATTATCGATTGCAAGAGCTGGAGAATCGAGAAGGTTGTCATCGAGCAGGAGTTCAATTTCGTCGGTTTTGTCTTCCTCCCTGTCCGGAATAATGAAACGGCACAATTTCGCCAGGAATGGAACCAGTGGAAGAAAGAGAAGCGCATTGAAGATATTGAACATACTGTGGGCGTTGGCCACCTGTCTCAGGGGGTCGCCCGAAGTTGATCTGACGAAGTTAAGTACAAAACCGCTGCTGCTGGATATAAGCAGTCCCATATAGACGGCACCCAGCACATTGAAGAGCGTATGCGCCATAGCTGTCTGTTTTGCCGTTCTGCTGGCTCCGATGGCTGAGAGCTGGGCAGTGACAGTGGTACCGATATTATCACCAAGAACCAGGTAGAAAGCTCCCTGCAGGTTAATCAGCCCGGCTCCGGCAAGTGTCATGGTTAATCCGACCGTGGCGCTTGAGCTCTGAATGATCGAAGTCACAATCGTTCCAGCCAGTATCGCCAGCAGGGGATTCGTACTGAAATTCATGAAAAAGTTCTGTACCGGCAGACTGGTCTTAAGGGGACCGAGAACATCTTTCATAAGTGTCATACCGAGGAAAATAAGACCAAGTCCTATTATGACCTTTCCCCAGAACTGAATTCGACGGGTCCTGGCGAAGGCGTACATTCCAAAACCGATAGCAACTATGGGTAAAGCGTAATGAGTTAATTTAAATGCTATCAGCTGCCCCGTAATGGTTGTACCAATATTCGCACCGATTATTACGCCGACTGCCTGCCTTAGAACGATCAGACCCGAGTTCACGAAACTCACCGCTATTACTGAAGTGGCACTCGAGCTCTGAATGACAGCGGTCATGAGTGCACCAGCCATCAGTCCTAACATCCTGTTGTTGGTAACCCTTTTGAGTATGCTCCTCATCCTGTTACCGGCTACAGTCTGAAGGGATTCTGACATCATCTTCATACCAAGAAGGAATATCGCCAGACCGCCCAGAACCTGAAAGATGATAGTCTGGAGATCAACTGCCAGCGCTGAGAAATTGATCCTCTCCTCGGAACCGTCAGGAAGAAACACACGTGCCTCAACTTTGTTATTACTGGTACAGCCGCCCAGCCGCAGTGAAACAGCGGCGTATCCATCGGAATCTGTATGTATGAGTACTACGGAGAATGCGCCCGATACGCTATCACCCTCCAGTATAAGAGGGTCTGTTCCCTGACAAGGATATGCCAGTGTACCGTCATCGGAATTAATCCCGAATTCCACCGGCACTCCGGCAACAGGCTGATTGCTGGAATCTGTTACGCGGATCAGCATAGGGTGTTCAAGAATGGATTCTATTTTGCCATTCTGAGAATTCCCGAATTCCTGAATAACATACTGCTCCGCTGCAACCAGCGAGCAGAAGGACATCAGGATGATCAAAGTTATTCGCATAGCAGCCTTTCAATTTCCGGGCATATTACTAGTGGTAAATCGTTTGCCTGGCAAAACCTGACAGAACAGGAATCCCCGAATACATCTCAATTGAATACAGGCAAAAACAGAACAGTTCTGACAGCGGGGAATATACTAAAACTTCCGGTAATAAGTCATCCGCAAGATCGAATGACATACAGCAGCCTCATCGGCTGTTTGATAATAACACCATGAGTTATTATACTGATTATGAATACGTTTTCAGCACTTCTGCAAAGTCTCAGAATGAAATCATGGACAAAAAACCTTTTTGTCTTTGCGGGGATTCTTTTTGCGAACCTGTGGACCGATCCCGAGGCAGTGGGAGTTACTGCTCTCGGGGCACTGGGATTCTGCCTGCTCTCAAGTTCGGTTTATCTTATCAATGATGTATCTGACCGCAAACGTGACGTCAGCCATCCCGAGAAGAAGAATCGTCCGATAGCATCAGGGGCTCTTCCGGTTCCGGTGGCTCTGGGGGCTGCTATTATACTCGCAGCGGGTGTGCTTATCGTATCCTGGATAATATTACCAACTTACGCATTGGTTTTAAGTGCCTATCTTGTTATGCAGCTCTGTTATTCCTTTAAGCTGAAACATATTGTTATCCTCGATGTCCTTATAATCGCCGCGGGATTTGTCCTCAGAGCAGTAGCGGGGGTAACACTGGCCATAGATGCCGGATTCAGCGAGGTATCCATATCTTACTGGCTTATCGTATGCACCTTCTTTCTTGCAGTTTTCCTCGCCTTCGCTAAGCGGCGCTCAGAGGTCATCTCCCTTGGCAAGGACGCAGCAGACCACAGACAGATCCTGGAGGAATACACTATTCCTCTTCTGGATGAAATGATGGGAATTGCTACCGCGGCCAGCATAATCGGTTACTCCATATACACGGTCAGCGAAAGAACCCTGGAGCTGGTTTCCACCAGACTCTGGCTTACAATTCCATTCGTAACTTACGGTGTATTCAGATACCTTTATCTGATCCATATCAAGGGTCATGGCGGAAGCCCTGACAGACTGCTTCTGCAGGACAGACCGCTCCTTTTCAATATAGTGCTGTGGGTCATTACTGTAGCAGCAGCTCTGACTCTCTATCCGGGTACTGCAACTCTATCCCCGTGAACGTTACACTCAAAGCCAGGGCGAAGATCAACCTGGGATTGAGAATCCTGGGCAGAAGACCGGATGGCTTTCATAACATACGCAGCGTTTTCCAGGAGATATCACTGTATGATATACTCCGGATTTCAATAAAGCCCGGAAACGGTCTGATATCGTTATCGTGCTCAGCCGGGGAAATACCGTCCGATTCCTCGAATCTTGCGTGGAAGGCGGCTGATGCTTTTCTGGACAGTACGGGAGAATCACTTGATGTAAACATCGAGCTCGAAAAGAACATTCCATCCCGGGCCGGCCTGGGCGGCGGAAGCAGCGATGCCGCGGCAGTCCTTTCTGGACTCAGCAGGCTCACAGGCATTTCTAGCATCGATTTACATGAAATTGCTGGAACCCTCGGCAGCGATGTACCTTTCTTCCTTGGTGGCGGCGCCGCTTTGGTTGAAGGCAGGGGTGAGCGGATATCTGAAATACCTGCTCTGTTTTTCCATGCGGTTCTCATTCATCCAAAGGTAAGAGTCTCCACTCCCTGGGCTTACAGTGCCTGGGACATGGATATGAGTACATCCTTGACAAACAACACTATGATTAAGCATTATTCACCCTCGTCAGCAGTATGGCATGAGGGTAAGCCTTTCCCGCATAATTTGCGGAATGACTTCCTTCCACTGCTTGAGAAACACTACCCTGAAATTGCGGAGCTGGCACAGTTCCTGACAGACAGTGAGTGTAAAGACTGGGGTCTGTCCGGATCGGGGCCAACTTTCTACGCTCTCTTCAGTCAGAAGGACAGGGCGCAGGGTTTCTCAAGAACACTGCATACGGATTTTACCATATGCAGATCAGCAGAAACTGCTGGGGCGTCGTCAAATGGTTAAGACACAGGGTTTTGGTCCCTGCATTGGGGGTTCGAATCCTCCCGCCCCAGCCACTGTCCCGGAGTAACCGGGAGGGAGAAAGGATATAGTAATGCCTGAGAAAATTTCATTGAAGATAGCTGAACGCACCGAGTTCGGCTCAAGAATCGCGAGGAGAATGCGCCGAGCAGGATCTGTGCCTGCCGTTGTTTACGGCAGAGGTGGTGGAGAACTGAAAATCTCTGTTGCCGAAAAGGATTTCATGGACACAGTAGGTTATTCAACTTCAACTGGAATAATCAACCTGAAGATGGGCAGGAAATCTCCAGTCACCGCTATCGTCAAAGATGTCCAATGGGACGTGATCTCCGATAAACCAGTACATATTGATTTCCTGAGGGTGTCCCCGGATCAGATTGTATCCATTCCGGTCCATGTACACATTGAGAATATCCCGGTCGGCGTCACAATGGGCGGAGTCCTTGAACATGCTCTTCATGAGATCATTATAAAGGTTCGGGCAAAGGATATCCCCTCTGCTATTAACCTTGATGTTCAAAAGATGGACATTGGAGATTCCATACATCTTTCCGAGATCACGCTGCCAGATGGTATGATCCTGGATATGGATCCTGCACTTGTGGTTGCTTCAGTTGTTGCACCCAGTGTTGCCAAGGTTGAGGTCGAGGAAGTCGAAGAAGATGAACTTCTTGAAGGCGAGGAACCTGCCGAAGGCGATGAAGCTGCCGCAGGAGATGGGAAAGAGGTATCTTCAGAGTCAGGAAAGGAATAATCCTTGTCAGTTCCCCGTCTTGTTGCCTGCCTTGGTAATCCCGGGGATAAGTACAGAATGACATGGCACAACGCCGGTTTCTGGGTAGCCGACATACTGGCCCTGGAAGCCGGTGTTCATTTCATAAATGCTGGTCTTTTCAACGCAGCGGTTATTCCTGAAGGACCGGATCTGATAAAGCCGAATGTATATATGAACAGAAGCGGCAAAGCCGTTGCGGCTTTCCTTGACACTAAGGGTTACAACGCCGACGAACTGCTGGTTATCTGCGATGACACCAATCTGGAACTGGGAAGGCTCCGACTGAGGAGCAGCGGTTCGCACGGGGGTCATAACGGTTTGAGAAGTATCATCGATACTCTTGGAACCGACCAGTTTGCAAGATTGAGGCTGGGCATCGGATCTCCGTCAGCAGGTGACGATCTGGTCGATTATGTTCTGGACGGAGTACCGCAGAAACTGGAGGAGGAAGCCTCGCTTATGGCGCACAAAGCGGCGGACTGCGTTACACTATTCCTGTCCGAAGGACTGACCAAAGCTCAGGAACGGTACAACAGGAAGCTGGATACTTAACCAGGATACATAAGAATGCCGGCTGATTGCGCAGCCGGCATCCAATATCGGTTATTATTACTGAGACATCGCTCCGAAAGCTCCTATCGCCTGCGCGATGAATGCGGACATTTCCCTGCCTGAAACCCTGAAATGCTGATTAATACCTCCACCGGTGAAATCCACTTCCATTTCAAGCCAGACAGGATCGGAATCGATTGGCGGCATATCAAGACCGGACATACCTATAGCCATATTCAGATATCCGGGAATGTTGATCAGCATCGCCATTTCGGCGGAGCTGGAAAAGTGCTGCATCTCCGGCATGTCACTTGCAGTTTGCCCAAGATAAGTTCCGTCGAGCAGGAGAGACACCGTTATGGGTTCAGCGGCCATTTCCATATAGAGAATACCGTCCTGAACAGTCATCCATGCTGTCCAGTTTACATTTTCAGCCATGGGGACATTGTCTGGAATGCTGTCCGGTATCATGGCTGCCATGTCCATGTTCATACCGAATGTTACCCATTCAAGACCCGCATATTCGGCATACTGAACATCTGCAAGGGTCAGCCCGGGTATATCCATGAATTCCGACATCATCGAGAACTGGAGCTCGTAGGCTTCCATCACATCTGCAAGCTGGGTGCCCTCGGGCATTTCGTAGACGGCTACAATGTGCATCGGGTTATCCGGATCGAAAGTCATGGACATTGCTGTATTGCTTGCGGCTTCCGCCCAGAAAGCAAGCAGACTCTGCGGAAAACCCTCAAGATTCAATGCATTGAAGATCGCATTAAGCGCTGCGGTACTGGTTGACGGATCAATGCTGCCTCTTCCGACTACTATGTTACCAGCAGGGATAAGAGGGGTAAGATCTTCAACATCAACAGGAATTATGTACTCATCAAGTGATGATCCGGGAACAAATTGCGTTGCGGAGGTTCCTGTGATGTAGTCCGCTTCGAACGAAAGAACACAATCCACCGATCTGGTTTCGGTCAGTACCAGACGGATCACATCGAAATACAGGCCAATCATGTTCTGCATGATATCCATATTCATATCGCCATCAGCACTCATCCCGGCAAGTATCTGCGGTTCCAACATTCCCAGCTGTCCAGCTACAATAGGGCCGAACGATTCAATATCCGCATGTATGTAGAAGCTGCCGTCCGGAGTACCCGGCAGATTCGAAGGATAGTTACCGTCAATGTTCTCAAGCATATTTTTAAGCCCGGCTCTGCTCCCCGCACCCAGAAGCAGTCCGTCCGTGTGACAGAAGTAGATATTTCCGAAATCCACGGCTATTTTACTTACATCGTAACCCTCCAGCTGATCACCGGGTTCCGGAGTAATCCCGATATTTGTCCAGAATATGTCCGGGTCAGTTACAGTCAGGGCAGCTCCCAGACTCTGAGGCATCATACTCTCCATGAAGAAGACCAGACTTCCGTCGATATCTACACCCAGCCTGTTTTCCACTTCAGCCATGTCAGCGCAATCAAGGGCGGAAAGAATCCAACCGGAGAGTGCGTTCTCACCAAGAACAGCCACACCGGAAGCGTAACCGTCGAGTGATGATAGAACAATTGCAGGATTGACTACGGCGATTGAGAAGAGAGAAGCTTCCGGCAGCACATCAAGCGATGACGCTGCAGTCCTTTCCTCCGGCTGTGCTCCGCATGCTGCCAGCAGAACCGCAGCAAATACCGCCAGTATCTGTATGGATTTCATAATTCCTCCTAATTGAACCTGTTATGAACTATGCGCTGCTCTGTTGATACATAATATTATACATGATTCCTGAAATTTGCCAAAATATGAACTGATTCATAATTTTTCGGGTTTTCAAACCCCGTCCGCGCAATTAGAATATGGCTATGAATAACGAACCGGATCTTTTTTCAAGTACCGTTTCCAGCGATACAGAATACAGAATTCTCTATCTGGACACCGAGACAACCGGTATAGACACTGAAACAGCCAATGTCTGTGAAGGTGCATGCCCGCTTAGCACCTCCGAAGGCCTTGCCACCGGACGGCAGAGCGATGCACCAC
>JBDLJP010000103.1:0-7311 GCA_039714295.1 Candidatus Fermentibacterota bacterium | reverse complement strand
CGGATGAAAAGAACCATGTGAACAAGCACGATTTCAATGTACCCTTCGTTTGCGGGGCCACCGATCTGGGAGAAGCGTTAAGAAGGATAGCCGAGGGCGCTGCAATGATCCGCACCAAAGGAGAAGCGGGTACGGGTAATGTAGTGGAGGCTGTAAGGCATGCAAGGTCTGTACTGGGAGCCATCAGGAAGCTCAGTGTTACACCGGTTCAGGAATTGATGACGATCGCAAAGGAAATGGGCGCTCCTTACGACCTTGTAAAATACGTCCATGAGAACGGATGCCTGCCGGTTGTGAATTTCGCAGCTGGAGGAATAGCAACTCCAGCTGATGCAGCCCTGATGATGCAGCTTGGTCTGGATGGTGTTTTCGTCGGCAGCGGAATCTTCAAAAGCGGAGATCCTGAAAAACGGGCAAGAGCCATAGTCGAAGCCGTTAGCAGATTCGATTCACCCGAAGTGCTTGCCGAAATTTCCAGGAACCTTGGTGAAGCGATGGTTGGAATAAACATCTCCACCCTTCCAGATGAAGAGCGAATGGCTAACAGGGGCTGGTAAATATTGCCTGCAGTAGGAGTCCTTGCCCTTCAGGGTGGTGTAGCGGAGCATATCCATATTCTGCAGAAACTGGGATGCATCGCTGTGGAAATTCGAACACCGGATGAACTGAAATCCATCTCAGCGATTATTCTGCCGGGCGGTGAATCGACCACCCTTATCTCCCTTATGAACAGATGGGAAGTTACCCTTCCTCTCAGGGCAATGGGAGAGGCTGGATTCCCCATCTTCGGCACATGCGCGGGAGCCGTTCTTCTTTCAAAGGAGATCGATGAGAAGGAGCATGAAGTAAACCAGAACAGCCTTGGACTTGCCGATGTAAAATCTGTAAGGAACTATTTCGGTCGTCAGACAAGCAGCTTCGTAGAATCAATCAATGTAACCGGTCTTTCAGAACCCTTCAAAGGGATTTTCATCAGAGCTCCCCTCCTGCTCCCCCTGTCCGATGGTGTAGAAGTTCTGGGCACTGTTGAAGACGGTCCTGTTCTGCTTAGACAGAGCAATTTGTGGCTCTCATCGTTCCATCCGGAATTAACGCAGGACAGCAGGATTCACAGGCTCTTCCTTGAAAGTCACGGAATACTGAAGGGAAACGGATAATGCCTATCTATGAATACCTCTGCAGGCGGTGCAACATGATATTTCAGTTCCTGGTAAGGAATCCTTCCAGTAAAACTTCACCGATCTGTCCGAAGTGCGAAAAGACTGATAGTATGGAAAAGGTCATGAGCACTTTCTCCGTTAAAAGCGGCTCATCCTCCATGGAGGATATGGCAGATGATCCCTCCCTGGCGGGGCTTGATACTGAAGACCCGAAAGCCATGGCGAGTGCCATCCGGCGCATGGCAGATGAAATGGGTGAAGATCTGGGATCCGAAGTCAACGAAGCCCTTTCAAGACTGGAGGCGGGTGAAGACCCCGAGAATATAGAAAGGGATCTTGAGAAATCAGGCTTCAACATGGGAGATGGCAGCAGCTCCCCTTCCCGCGCACCCGGTCTTTACGAAGCCTGATCCGGATTATTCTATATTCTCAATGTAATTAATGATTTCTTTACATTTTTTCTTGTCTGTGAAATCTACAGGGATGTCAAAGCATGCAAGCATACTTTTTTCATCTGCTGTTCTCTTATCTTCTGGTTTCATCAATATGAACCATTTGAACAGGGACATTAATATTCTATTCTTGAAGTCAAGCCTGGAATAGTCGAATCCACCCCTCAGGTAAAAAACTTCAACCTGCTCCTGCTCCAGTGCTGTGAAATTCCTGTTTCTGATTTCATCCAGCACTTCTTTCTTATATGGAGAAGCTCCTGTCGCGAATACTACGAGTTTTCTACCTGACAATTCGACCATATTCCTCTTTATGATCTGTACTCCAGTAATACCCGATGCGTGAAGGCTGCCGCCGTAAATAATTGTATCGTACTCAAGCAATTTCTCTATTGCAGTATCCTCAACGCTGAAAATATCCGAGTTCAGGTCATCAGCTATCCATTCCGCGTATTTCCTTGTGAATCCTGTGATTGAACTGTATACGACCACTGATTTAACAGGGATGGAGGGCATTTTATTCGCAATCATGAAATAAACTGTCTAATTAATAGGGACGGAGGCATTTTATTTGTAATCATAAAATAATATGCCTAAACAATGGGTTATAAGTACATGTTATTCGCGAAATCAAAATAAATTCCCTCCGTCCCTAATTAATTTCAGTATATCGCTGAATACGTCGGATAAAACCATCTCCGCTACAGCTTCTATATCTTCGACGAACTGCCTGTCCTCCCCTAGCGGTTCAACCTCTTCTCGAATAGCATTATAAATCCTGCACGTCCCTCGACCGTGTTTACCCCTGTGTATGAACTCCGCTGCCTGGGCAGCGCATACAAGTTCGGTAGCGATAACATAAGTTGAATTTTCAAGCACATTCAGAGCATGGTAAGCAGCTGTAGTACCCATGGATACATGATCTTCCTGTGAACCGCTTACAGGAATACTGTCCACGCTGGCGGGATGTGCAAGAACTTTGTTTTCGCTCACCAGGGAAGCAGCGGTATACTGGGCAATCATAAAACCTGAGTTTATTCCGGGATCGGGTGAAAGAAATGCGGGTAATCCGCTGAGATCCGGGTTAAGCAGTCTTTCGATCCGTCGCTCGGAAATATCAGCCAGCTCCGCAATACAGAGGGATAGATGATCCGCGGCAAAGGCTACGGGCTGTCCATGGAAATTTCCTCCGCTTACAAATGTACCGTCTTCCATCAGAAGGGGATTATCGGTTACGGATGCAAGCTCCACCGACAAAACTGATTCGATGTAGCGCAGGGCATCCCTGGTTGCTCCGTGAACCTGCGGAACGCACCGGAGGGAGTAAGCGTCCTGAACCTTTTCGCAGGCTTTATGTGAAACCAGAATCTCGCTGTCCCTGATAAGAGCCCGGAGGTTCTCTGCGGTTTCAATTGCGCCCCTGTGAGGTCTCAGATCTATCAGTTCGGTACTGAAAGGCAGTGTTGTGCCCAGAAGCACTTCAAGAGACATCGCTGCAGCGGCATCCGCGGCATCGGCCAACCTGCATGCTTCTATGTATGCCAGTGAAGTAATGGCTGTCATGGTCTGCGTACCGTTTATAAGTGCCAGCCCCTCCTTGGCTCCGAGCATGACAGGCTGAAGTCCGATCTTTTCCAGGGCTTCCCTCCCCGAAATGATATCGCCTGAATCCACGCATTTGCCCTCTCCTATCAGCGGCAGACTCAGATGGGCGAGAGGAGCAAGATCACCGGATGCACCGAGAGATCCTTTGACGGGAACTGCAGGGTAGATATCGCTGTTCAGGATTCCAAGCATCTGATCAAGGGTTTGCTCACGTATTCCGGATTTTCCCCTTGCCAGAGATGCTATTCTCAGGAACATCATCACTCTGGTAACCGACCTTGAACAGATGGGACCGGTTCCGCACGCATGGCTCCGCAGCAAATTCCTCTGCAGCAGATCAAGACTATCGGAGCTTACAATTGAATTGGCAAGTCTTCCGAATCCGGTGTTAACTCCGTAAACAGGTACACCGCTGCTGACCACTTCCTCAGTTATCCGTCTAGCATTCCTTACTGCAGACCTTGCGTCTTCTGATAACTCCGCAGAAGCGCCTTCTGCAATTTTCAGAACCTGCTCAAGATCCGTTCCCTCTGTTCCGATAGTAATCCTGTCCATACAATCTCCGTCTACTTTCAGGAAAGATACATTCAACACAACCTGCAGAATATACAGCTTGTTCTGCGAAATATACACAGGCTCTGCCCTGAATGTGTCATTCTGACTCATGAATACATGCACTGAGTTTCTTCCATGCCTGCCCTGATACGTGAAACAGCCATATATAACTGTACTGCACATCATTCTGGGATTCATATCAGTCTGACCTGCCAGTTGGCATTTACCTTGCTTTAGGTACTACTGCGAAATTTAGAAATGGCAGTTAACCTAACTTATGATGGGAGAAAACACATGGGTGAAAATGCAATTCGCCCGCTCTTCGACCGCGTACTGATCAAACGGGAAGAGCCGAAAGAAACAGTAAAAGGTGGTATTGTTATCCCCGATACCGCTAAAGAGAAACCCCTTGAGGGTATCGTTGAAGCCGTCGGACAGGGTAAAAGAAATACTGAAGGAGATGGCTTTCTGACCCCGGTAATCAAAAAGGGAGATCGCGTTCTTATAGGTAAGTACTCCGGTACGGAAGTCAAAGTACTGGATGATGAATATGTTATCGTGCGCGAGGATGATATTCTCGCTGTACTGAACAGGTAACCAGGAGGTTATAAGGTATGCCAGCCAAAGAACTTAAGTTCGACCAGGAAGCAAGGCACGCCATTCTTGCCGGGGTTGAGAAGCTGTCAAGAGCTGTCAAGGTAACACTTGGCCCCAAGGGAAGGAATGTTCTCCTCGAGAAAAAGTGGGGAAGCCCGACCATAACAAAAGATGGCGTAACAGTTGCAAAAGAAATCGAAATCCCGGACAAATTTGAGAATGTAGGAGCCCAGCTGATCCGCGAAGTTGCCAGCAAAACCAGCGATGTTGCCGGAGACGGTACAACAACCGCAACACTTCTTGCAGAAGCTATTTATCGCGAGGGTCTTAAGAATGTTACCGCAGGCGCTAATCCCATGTCCCTCAAAAGAGGCATAGATGCAGCAGTAAACGCGGTAGTTAAAGAGCTCAAAACACTGTCCCGCGATGTATCCGGCAAGGAGAACATCAAGCAGGTAGCAGCGATATCCGCTAACAACGATGACATGATCGGTGATATCATTGCAGATGCGATGGACAAGGCAGGGAAAGACGGAACGATTTCCGTTGAGGAAGCCAAATCAATGGAGACAACCCTCGATGTAGTTGAGGGTATGCAGTTCGACAGAGGATACCTCTCTCCATACTTCGTTACAGATCCTGAGAACATGGAAGTCGTTCTTGATAAGCCTTACATTCTCATTCATGAGAAAAAAATCTCAAGCATGAAGGATCTCCTTCCCATTCTTGAGAAGGTCGCGCAGCTCAGCAAGCCTCTTCTTATCATAGCCGAGGACATCGAAGGTGAAGCTCTTGCTACACTGGTTGTGAATAAGATGAGAGGAATGCTTCAGGTTGCTGCGGTCAAGGCACCCGGATATGGAGACCGCCGCAAGGCTATGCTCGGTGATATCGCCATTCTCACCGGAGGAAGGGCAATTACCGAGGATCTCGGTATCAAGCTAGAGAACATCACGCTTGATGATCTCGGATCAGCCGCCAGCGTACGGATCGACAAGGATAACACCATTGTTATCGACGGTGCTGGTGAGACTGCCGATATTCAGGGCAGAATCGGACAGATTCGTAAGCAGATTGAAGATACAACCTCCGACTACGATAAGGAAAAACTCCAGGAACGCCTCGCCAAGCTCGCAGGCGGAGTTGCAAGGATCAATGTCGGTGCCGCAACTGAGACAGAAATGAAAGAGAAAAAAGCCAGAGTGGAAGATGCTCTTCACGCTACCCGTGCCGCTGCTGAAGAGGGAATCGTCCCGGGTGGCGGAACAGCTCTGATCCGTTGCGAGAAGGCTCTTGAAGGCCTTAAGCTTGAGGGTGACCAGGCTGTAGGCGTGGACATCGTCAGAAAAGCACTCTCCGAGCCGCTGAGACAGCTCGCTCTGAACGCCGGACTCGAAGGCGCTATAGTTGTTGAGAAGGTCAGAGGTCTCGAGAAGAATAATGGTCTGAACGTTCAGACCGTCGAATACGGAGACATGTTTGAGCAGGGCATAGTCGATCCGACTATGGTAACAAGATCCGCTCTTCAGAACGCATCGAGTATATCAAGCCTTCTGCTGACTACCGAGTGCGTAATCACTGAAATACCCGAACCCGAACCCCCAGCACCTCCCGGTGGCGGCGGAATGGGTGGAATGGGCGGAATGTACTAGAAATTTCCTGACCGTTATAAGGGACGGAGGTGATTCCTCCGTCCCTTTTCTAATTGGGGATAGAGGTAATTAAGAAATTTAATCACCTCCGTCCCTATTCTATTACTCGGGTGGAACAAGATTTATTGTGACACCAGTCGGGATATTGTCTATTTGTTCACTTGATGGTCCGAAGTTCAATGACTGGACAGCCGCCTGCACAGAAGCAGTAAGAGATGAGAGGTTGCCCGGTGCCGAAACACTTACTCCGACAACGGAACCGCCGGGTGTTATCGAGAAGCTTACACTGATAGTACCGGCTGCAGTCGGATTGCTTCTGAGCAGATCTTCGTAAGCACGTTTAATTCTCATAATGATCATGTTGGTTTTGCGGCGGATATCATTCATGGTTCGGCCCTGGACGCCAATCTCGGAACTAGAGGAATGGGCTGAGAAAGAAACTTCAGCTGCTCTGTGAACAGCTTCAACTTCACTTGAGGATACTCCCTCAATACTTGTGCTTGGTCCGCCTCCATCTCCCATCAGACCGCTGATACCCCCTGAACCTCCTCCGCCTGCTCCGGCTATCACAGCTTCTCCGCCTCCTCCGGAAGCAAGACCTGCCCCGGTAGCAGCGGCGGATTGAAGATCAGTCGCGACACCCGCAGAACCGCCGGAGCCTCCAGTTCCATAAGCAGCGAATCCAATACTCTGAAGAACAGCCTCACCTGCTGCCTGACCGTCAGATATGCCGCTTCCGGAGCCTTCGCCTCCTGCAGGATCTCCTCCTCCGGAGCCGACCTGCACAGTTTCCTCTCCTATGTTCATGTCGGCAACGATTTCCTCGCCTATTCCCTCGGTTCTGGTCTGGCTGGCAAGTGTTGCAACGCGGGCGGTCGGCGCGCTTCTAAGTTTCTGTTCCTTGGTTTCGTGAACCACCGTGACGAACCTGTCAAAGACCGCACCTGTCAGAAGAGCGATCGCGAGACCAAGTCCTAGAACTATGGCTATCCTGCTGGATTCCTCCCGGTTTCCCTTCATCGCCAGCCCGTCATGGGGTCTGGCGGCGAAATCCTCCCAGTCGTATTCGGGAGCAATGTACTTCTGTCTGGGAGGAACAGCGGATTTGGATCTGGGTAAAACCCTGGCTGCCGGAGCGTCTATGAAACTGAAGAATACCTCAGTGCTGCCAAGTGTGAAAACACCACTGACACCTTTATCGAAAACCCATGTATAGGAATCATCCGATTTGTCCTGCTGCATCAGGTTTCGCTCGATGAGTGTATGGAATGGCAGTACGCTTCCCTTAACTTC
>JBDLJP010000102.1:0-7330 GCA_039714295.1 Candidatus Fermentibacterota bacterium | reverse complement strand
ATGCGATCGGGTGCGATCTCGAGGGCCCGGTCGAGCGTGCGCGTGAAGCTCGCCTCGGGCATCCTTTTTATGTTCGTCTTCGCTGAGCCTTAATATCTCTTCAAGCTCATCTTTCTCTTTTTCAAGCTCTATATTCCTGAGCAGACATGTTGTCATCTCTTTCCTGGTTCTCTCCGTGTGATTGATCACTCTTAGGTTAATAAGACTGTTAGCAACCCGTTCGGATCGGAGAGATTTTTCTATATCACTATGTATCATCAGATGCTGATAGGCGGCATCGAACTTGCCCTCATTTTCCAGAATGGAGGCCAGATATTTGTGTATCTCTGACAGCTGCGGTTTCAATTCCTCTTTCTCAGCAATGCTGTAAGCCTCATTAAGCCTGTCCAGCGCAACATCATTTCTACCCAGATCAATCATAACCAGCGAAATACCAATCAGTGCTTCAGCTATCCCATGACTATCTCGCAGAAAGCGGAATTTCTTCAAACTCTCAAGGTAAAGCTCCATAGCTTTTCCGGATTCCTGAAGAAGACAGCATTTTCCCATGTTTGAAAGAACAAGTGCTTCCCCCTTCAGATCATCAAATGATGTGAAACTCGAGATTGCAGTTTTGAAGTGCTCCATCGCCTCATCGTAGCGTCCCAGTTCCATCATAGCATTTCCGATACTATCTGCGGTTGATGCCGCAGCCTGCTTCATATCATTCGTAAGATAGATCTCGTATCCTTCTTTGAGGTGCTCCAGAGCATCATCATACATACCCATTCTGCTATAGATTCTGCCCATATTCAACGAGATGGAGGCTTTCAGATCTGCTGATTCATTAATCTCATTCTCCAGCATTTTCACCTGTGTGAAATAATCAAGAGCTCGATCTGTATCTCCCAGCTGAAGGTATACCGCACCGATGTTGCTCAAGATGCCCGGATCGGAAGTACTGGTTAACTGTTTGTGGATTTCGAGGGATTCAAGATAGTGCTCAAGAGCAGCAGCGTACTTGCTCCTTCTGAAGTAAATGGAGGCCAGAACATTCAGCGCATTTCGAACACCGGTCTGATCATCAAGCTGCCTGCAGGAGGTGAGTCCCATCTTAGCTGATTTCTCAGCAACCTTAAAACGGGACATATGCAGCAAACCTATTGCTTTTGACAAATAGCATTTCGGAAGAACAGTCTTCAGATCAGCAGTCAGTGATAGTTCTATTACCTGATCTGAGAGCGAAACGGCACGTTCCGGATCGGAGTACTTAACACTGCAGGCGAGTTCTGCGATCGCAGAACCTCTCTCTGAATCCGTTGACGCCTGAAGAATCTTCTCTTCCAGAATTGATATATCATTGCTTGTCTTGGTTTTCATTATGCAACTATAATGTTTAATATCTGACTGTAAACCACAGCAGGAATTCTAATTATCAGAAATGAAAAAGGACTCGTCTGATTGACGAGCCCTTTTATACTGTAAAGTGCTGGCTTTAGTCCATATCTCCGAGATCTACCGGCAGATATAAACCTTCGGAACCTATCCATAGTTCCCAGAAAGTGTATGTGTCACCGTCTTCATCCTCGCACATAATATCGTAGTAATCCTCACCATCAACATAGAATGTGTATTCGTAGTCTGAGTAGAGAATATCGCTGCCGAGTCGATCATCTCCCCAGTCAGTATATTCAGAAGGGTTACAATAGATATACCAGATATCGTAGCCGCCGGTATCATTGTAGATGGTAACAGGGGTGTTGCCGTAAACTGTATCCCCGCCTGAACTGCCGTTGACGTAGTTATCCCCGAGATCGTCAAGAGTTACATACCATTCGTAATAACCGCTGATGTTAACTCCGTACCTTATGTACTCATCATCATCTTCATCGACGAGTCTGATGTCGTACTCTCCGTTGTTGACGCTGAACGCAACAGAACTTCCGGATGGAAGTATCTCTGTTTCGTCGAGCCAGTCGTTGCCCCATGAATCACTGGCGCTGGGGCTTATGTAGATCCAGTAAATATCGTATCCACCGGTATCGTTGATAATTTCGATGGTACCTGCTGAAAGAGCTGCAAGAAGTCCTGCCGCTGCCAGCAAAAGGAATGCTTTTTTCATTTTTCCTCCTCCTATGTTTGGAATACAGGACTGTAAGTTAAACCACTTACATACCGCTTGTCAATACCGATAAATGATGATATGCTTTTATAAGACTAAAAGTTTCATCTATAACTGTTAAGATAAACCAAAATAAACGGCAGGTGAATTATGCTGAAAGTTATTCTTGCTTCCATATTGATGATTCCAGCTCTCAGGGCTGATACCGTCACGGCAGATCTGACACCGCAACTCGGCGGACAGATACGCCTCAATGATATCTCAGGTGGAATCGTACCTGAACTGCCCGGCAGTTACGCGGGAACTGAAGAGGGCTTCCCCATGCTTCCTCAACTCCCCTGGTCGGTGAAACTTCCTGCAGGATCAGGCGCCGTATCGATTTCTTCAACTGCAAGCTGGGAAACCGTTGCACTATCGGTATACATCCCCCCCCTTTCAAAGCCGCTTCCTCTGACACTTGAACAGGCTGATCTTATAACTGCTGAAAATAGTGATGTATATCTGAGTGGGGCCTGGTGGCCTTCTGAGCCTGTTGAACTTACAGGCACTGGCTTTCTGAATGGAGATCCTGTCGCCGGGATTATTGTAACACCGCTGAGATGGAATCCTTCATCGGGTGAACTGCAGAGGCTTTCCGCTCTCGGGGTGAAAATCGAGACGGAACAGATGGAGACAAGACCACTGCCGCAGATAGATTCCGGGGATGCAAGAAATATGCTTATCGTCACAGATGCTGCCTTTGAATCGGCTTTCAACGATCTTGCGGATAGAAGGAACAGTCAGGGAATCCTGACCGAAGTCTTCACGATGGACGAAATTTACCTTTCTGCCTCAGGGCGTGATAATGCTGAAAAACTCAGAAATTTCGTTAAGGATTACTACATAGCAAATGGTCTTGACTTCCTTCTTCTCGGAGGAGATACGAATGTGGTTCCCTTCAGGTACGCCTACGCCATGACCTGTGAGTACGGATTACCCCGCGAGGACAGTCTCCCCTGCGATCTCTACTTCTCAGATCTTGATGGAACCTGGGACGCGAATAACAATGACATCTTCGGTGAGGTAGAGGACAATGTTGATCTTTATCCTGATATCTTCGTCGGAAGGGCTCCGGTTGAGAATGTCAGCGAGGCAGGGATCTTCGTATCCAATATCGCGGCTTACGAAGATTGTGTGCAGGACGATCACCTCCAGAAGGTTCTGTTCCTCGCGGAGATCCTCTGGACGAATCCCTATACCAATTCCGGTGAAAGCAAGGATTACATAGATGAAAATTTCCTTCCCGGTTTTCTGGACATAACAAAGCTGTACCAGGCACTCGGGAACGAGAACCTCAGTACGACCATGGCTGCAATGAACGCCGGACAGAATTTCATCAATCATGACGGACACGCATGGTACTCATCCATTGGAGTCGGCGATGATTACATGCTTAGATCAGATGTTGACGCGGTAAATTCCGCAGGAAGGTTCGCCGCTTCCATGTACTCCATCGGATGCTGGAGCGCGGCATTCGATTTCGATGCCATAGCTGAGCATTTCCTGACTAATCCTGACGGCTGCACCGTTGGATATATCGGCAACTCGAGCTACGGGTGGGGTTCACCCGGCAACCCTCTTTACGGATACTCCGACGCTCTCGATCATCTGTACCATGATTACCTTTACAGTGACTGGAGTCTGACAAATGCAGAACTTTTAGCTCTTACCAAGGAGTATTTCATCCCTTACAGTCACTGGGAAAATGTCTACAGGTGGCACCAGTACGATGTGAACCTGCTGGGAGACCCGTCACTCAGAGCATACAGAATTGCTCCATCCACTGTAACGGTAGACTGTCCGGACCTGGTTACTGTGAATACAGCACTGATCCAGGTGACGGTTTCAGGAGCGAATCCTGCAGGTCTTACCGTATGCGTTCATGACCAGGGAAGCAACTGGGGAGTTACTGAGCTGGATGCATCCGGTACACATACTTTCGTTCTGCAGAATCCCGTGACAGGAGATGCGAAAGTTACTGTAACCGGACCCGGCATCAGAAGAACAACAGTGGACATACCCCAGGCAACCGGTCCTGATCCGGTGATCTCCCAGATTACCATCGATGATAACATGGGATACGGACAGCTTTCTCCGGGATGCAATTCTGATCTCCAGATCACTCTTCTGAACCAGGGAACCGAAAATCTGACAAACGTGGAACTTCTGATAGACGCGGTTACCGGACCGGCAACTCTGAATCAGAGTTCAAGCCTGTTCGGCGCCATCAACGCGGGAAATGAATCTACCGGTACTCCGAACATATCTCTCGCGGTCAATACATCAGCTGTAAATGGCGATGTTATAGAACTTGAGGGTGAAGTCCAGTCAACTCAGGGAAACTGGGATATCTCACTTGCCTTCCTGCTTTACGCTCCCGGTCTCTACTTTACAACCTACACTGTTGATGACACTGCAGCGGGGAACGCGAACGGTATTCCGGAACCGGGTGAAACCTTCGACCTGACAGCTTCCATAGCGAACGTGGGATTGCTTGACGCAGCGTCTGTTTCATGCATTATGACTGCGTACCCTCCAGACGTGACATGGTTAGCAGATTCGTCCTATGTTGACTCGATTCCGCAGGGCAGCACTAAAACCTTCACCTTCGTCTGTCAGCTTGATCCCGCCACTCCATCACCCTCTTTCCCATGGCTCTATTTCGATATTCTCTCCGAAACTGCCGATTACCAGTCGCCCGATTCCCTCAGACTCACTGTAGGTGAAACCGGTATTTCCAACGATGTTGAATCGGGTACCGCCGGATGGACGCACTCCGGCACACTGGACCTCTGGAACATCAGCACAGCCAACAGCCATTCTCCCGACCACTCATGGCGCTGCGGTAATTCGGATGGATACGCTCCGAACATGGACTGCACACTTTTTTCACCTGAGATGATACTGGCTCCGGATGCTCAGCTCAGTTTCTGGGCTGCCTTCGATGTTGCCATTTACGGGTCGGACGGGATGTATGTCATAATTAACGATCTAACTGCAATTTCATCGGATACACTGGATTACATTGGATCCGGAGGAGCTCTTGGAATGGATTTCCATGGAATCGGAACAGACTGGTGTGAATGGAGCTATGACCTGAGCAGCTGGGGCACAGGCAATACCATCCAGGTCGAATTCAGATTCTGCTCCGACAGTGATTCGGACACAGGTCCAGGTTTCTTTGTCGACGATATCTCTGTTCAGGGAGCGTATACGGGTTCAACAGGTATCTCAACTCGACCTCCCTTGATTCCCATTCTTGGTCTTCCCTCTCCTAATCCTGCTTCTTCATTCTTCTCTGTACCGGTCAATATCCAGGTTCCAGGAGACTGGAATCTCTCTCTTTACGATGTTTCAGGGAGACTGGTTCTGACCACGGCAGGTCAATCACCATTTCTGGATACAGTTGAGATGAATGTTTCGAGCCTGTCTTCAGGTATTTACTTCCTCAGGCTCTCAGGCTCCGCGGAAGCTGCCGGAAAGCTGGTACTGCTCAGATAAAAGTAAAGACCGGATCAATCCAGAATGACCACGTTCCGGCTGGTATTCGATCCTTCTGCGGAACAGAAGAACAGATAAATTCCGGCTGGTACATGCCTGACATCCATCGTAAGAGGATGAATACCGGAATTCAGCAAACCGAAGGATTCGCTGAGCTGCAATCGTCCTTCAACTGAGTAGAGTGCTGCTGAGACTTCTGCTGCCTCCTGCAGTTCAACAGTCGCGTAAATCATATCTACAGAGGGAGTGCTCAGGCTCAGATGAAGCGTGGCTGCAGTTTCATCTTCCGAAATTCCGCCCGAAGGTTCACCAAGGAAGAGATAGACCTCTCCGGAGAAATCTGCCACAATGATATCAGGTATACCGTCTTCATTCCAGTCGCATACGGAGGGTCTTACATATGAATAGTAATTGATGACCTCTCCGTCGGATACGAGGTCTTCAAACTCCTCAAAAAGCGGAAGATCTGCGGTTCCGCAATTAGTATAACATGCTATCCTGCCTGTAGAGGAACCCACAAGAAGATCCTGAAGTCCGTCGTTATTCATATCAGCAAAATCAGGATATGTTGCGTACAGGATTATCGGCTCACCGGAACAGCATACGGTATCAGTCACGCTGAACTCAGGCTGCCCCGTAACTCCATTATTAATATAGAGATACAGGCTGGCAGGAACTCCATCCAGCTTGCCTGCAACAATGTCCGGAAGGTTATCATTGTTCCAGTCCACCACACAGGGGGCTGAATTATAACCAAGCTCGATCGGTTTCCCGGAAACCTCAATCATCGGCTCAGCGATAAGAGAAACATCTCCCGAAGCTAATCTCTTGAAATACCTTATATTGCCTAGTCTGTCACCCACGATGATATCAAGCAAACCATCATTATTCCAATCCACAGCCTGCGGATTTGTCGCGCCTGTGCATCAACCGTAGGGTACGGACAGATGGTCAGCTCCATCAAGGAGGAAATAATATTCATTGAAGACTGGAGCGCTGTTTGTACCGACATTAGGATAGAATCTTATCTTGCCGTCATCGAACTGACCGCAGATGAGATCCTTTTTGCCGTCCCCGTCCCAGTCTACCGCAAGCGGAGCCGCATAACTTCCAACATCGATCCTGAATCCATCGCACATGAGAGCTCCCGCAGCTGTGAATTCAACCAGTTCTGCGGGAAGAGCAGATACGCACAGAATAAGCAGTAGAATAAGCTTCAAGACAAACCTCCAGTACCCTCTCTAGTTATACATTAATATAGTCCATCGATAGAAGCCGGAAAAGCTGCCCGGATATTTTCAATTAGTGATGAAGGGTGATCAGGCAGTATATTCAGTCTTAACTGAAGGGGAGCAATGAAAGTATTCTACGCATCAACTTCCGCAGGTGTCAGCGAGGCAGTTTCTCATATTCTGGATGCTGCTGATTGGAAGAATATCCTTCCGAGGAACGAAGACATACTTATCAAGGTTAACCTTACCTGGGACTACTTAAGACCCGGAGTTAACACATCTCCCTGGGTTGTTGAGGCTTTCGCAAGAAAAGTTAAAGACCATGTCGGACGCATCTACATTGGTGAATCAAGTCAGATACTTGTGAATGCGACCAGAGCGTACGCAGTAACCAGGATGAAGGATGCCGCTGAACGGGAGGGTTTGATCTGGCACAATTTCTCGGAGAACAGATGGA
>JBDLJP010000101.1:0-7361 GCA_039714295.1 Candidatus Fermentibacterota bacterium | reverse complement strand
ATCCAGATCATGGGTTCCAGGTATGGCGAGAAGAGTGCTTTTGCCAACACCGCTTCTGCCGATTATCGCAAGGAATTCACCCTGCGCAACGTCAAGATCAAGACCGGACAGTACCGTCAGATCATCGAAACTTCGCTCTATATTCCGCGCTTCTATTATGCTCATTCAGTGCCGTTCCTCATCATCAGCATCCGCAGGGTGATGGTTTCTAGGGGGGTACTGAGTCTGCAGAAATAGACACCTGCTGCAGCGGACTCACCGGAGGCCGTCCTGCCGCTCCAGATCATTTCATGATATCCTGATGGAAGCTGACTGCTCTCAGCCAATGTCGTGACAAGTTTTCCCGAGATATCGTACACGGTGATAGTGACCATCGCTGCTTCAGGCAGTGTGAATCCGATGGTGGTCATACCATTGAAGGGGTTGGGAACGTTCTGGTGCAGGGCAGGCGAAGCTATCTGGAATTCCCCGCCTTCCACAGAAGTGGGATCGTAAATCCAGAAGACGTACTCGGGGTGGTCTATGAACGGGTTACGATTGTTCTGAATAGCGTAAACCGCATCATTCCTGTCGGTTTCCTTAGTGCTGACCGGATCGCTGATGTGCCAGCTTATCAGCATCTCTTCCGCCCAGGGGGGTAAGCACCGCTCCTGTGGCCATGGCGCTGCCCGTCCACACGCTGTCCTCGTTCAGGTACCTTGTGGCCATGTAGAAGTAGTTCCTGGCGAAATCCCCCTTGTAATCGTCGATCGGTTCAAAGGCGGTTCCGGTGTATCCGGGGTAGGAGCATGGTCCGAGGCGGCTGCCGTTGAGCGATTCCCATGTGGGACTGCTCACTTCTCCGTAAGGTTCGTTCCCTCTTCTGCTGTTCACGTAGGTATCCGTTGGAACGATATGAAACAGATCAGTATTCATGGGCGCCTGATCATTGAACCAGCTCTTGGGCCAGGAGTGCTCCCGGTTGTAGGATTCGCCTTCTACCCCTGCAGAACCTCCCTGGTTCTGGTCATTGCCCAGTATGTATTCATATGGAGGAGTTTCACCCGGGGTGTCGGAGTACATATCCCAGACGAATTCCCCGTTCCCATACCTGTCATCGGTGGTATAAAAGGCGTCCCAGATGGCGGAATAACTTATATTTGTGTGATTATCGATAATATCGTGAAGAGCTTCCTGCAGTGCAGGTCCGGTGAGACCTGAGGCGGGATCGTAGTATCCCGGGGGAGGATCTGCCGAAACAAGCGTAATGAACACAAAGAATACAAAGATAACACTGCGTATCCCCGACATCCGGATCTTCATGAAAACTCACCTCCCGAGTAGATGAGTATAGTAAATAAATAGGGACGGAGGCTTTTTAAATTCGATTCGCGATTAATCTGCGCTTGAGAAGGGTAATGTCGCCGTATTATTTGTGATTTCAAAATAAAAAGCCTCCGTCCCTAATTAATTGGGTCAGTTCGGTGTCGCTGAAGCTGACGGAGAAGCAGGTAACATTCTCTCCATCCCGGACAAGCTGCAATTCCAGAGTTATTTCCGGTGGTTCTTCATTACTGATACTCAGGCTTACCTTCAGGGCTTTCGGATTTACAGTCCCGATAACTTCTTTCACCCTGTTAAGGATGCCTATCTCTCTCCTCGAAAGCATCCCGGTGGGAATAACGGAAATAAATGCTATGGAATTATGAGAAACAAGAAGTGTCAGATCAGCATCCGATTCCGAGATTGAAATCAAGCTGGAGTCGGATGCAAGCGATTCCTCCGTTTCAAGGTCAAGCCAGCGCCGCACAGACCTGTCCGACCCGCTGCCTGTTATCAGGCATGTCCAGCCATCCCTGCCTGCTACAGAACCGATCATGCTTCCGCGCTCATCTATAAGATTGTAACCCTGCTGGTTCTCCTCCGAATCGCAGAGGAAGCCCTCTTTTCCAAGCTCCAGCATTTCGTCTGTTCCAAGTTCTCTTGAAAGAAAAAGCAGTTGAGGCGAAAAATCTGTCAGATTAATGCCAAGAAGACTCACACCGAAACTTCCCCGCTCTGCAAGAGAATCACATAACCAGAGGGGAAATAACTCACCGGCCTCCTCCGGTACAAGGTCAATATCCATATTTTCCCTGATATGAACATGAAGAAAGCAGAGACCCGGAACCAAATTCAGTTCATCCTGAATGGATCCGTTGCCGCCGCAGCTCGAAAAGACCAGAACAACAAGGAAAAGTGCGCTGATAACAGATACAAAGACCCTGTTCATTGACATGACTCCCGTCTGAATGTAGCTTTGCCTTACTATAAAGCTATCTGTCACCTCTTGTCTACATCATTGATTTCTGTTGCCCGGAAAACATTAATCTTGACAGTAGAGAGGGGTTTCTATATGCTTCATGTTCGCTTTTTTGCTGGCGTAGCTCAATTGGTAGAGCAGCTGATTTGTAATCAGCAGGTTAGGGGTTCAAGTCCCTCCGCCAGCTCCATGAGAATTAGTGCTGTTTGATATAGAGAAGGAGCTGGCGAGGTTCCCGAGCGGTCAAAGGGGGCAGACTGTAAATCTGTTGGCAATGGCCTTCGGTGGTTCGAATCCACCCCTCGCCACCAGCCTGCTAAGGCAACTTGACAGGCGGTTCCGGCATGCGGGAGTAGCTCAGTTGGTAGAGCATCAGCCTTCCAAGCTGAGGGTCGCGGGTTCGACCCCCGTCTCCCGCTCCAGCCGGGAGCTTGAAACTGAACGCAGTGCGGTGAATAGCCGCTTGAACCGGCAAAGTGGTTTATTTGGGCAATTACTGCCGGAGCCCACGTAGCTCAGTCGGTAGAGCGCGTCCTTGGTAAGGACGAGGTCAGCGGTTCAATCCCGCTCGTGGGCTCCAGGCAGATGAGATAAGCAGTTAACTGAAGCTGAACAGGGGATCAGCACATTATCCATTGATGAAGGATGAAAAAGAAAAGGAGAAATCATGGCCAAGGAGAAGTTTGAGAGGACCAAACCGCACGTAAATGTGGGAACGATTGGTCACATTGATCATGGCAAGACAACCCTTACAGCTGCAATAACCAAGTGCCTTGCTACGCAGTTCGATAATGTAAGCTATGTTGAGTTCGACATGATCGATAACGCTCCCGAAGAGAAGAAGCGCGGTATCACAATCGCTACTTCCCATCAGGAGTACGAGACCGGAAACCGGCATTACGCCCATGTAGACTGTCCTGGTCATGCTGATTACATCAAGAACATGATCACCGGAGCCGCCCAGATGGATGGCGCCATTCTTGTTATCGCCGCCAATGACGGTGTTATGGAACAGACAAAGGAACACGTTCTTCTCGCACGTCAGGTTAACGTTCCCAGAATGGTTGTATTCCTTAACAAAGTCGACATGATCGATGATGACGAGCTTCTGGATTTCGTTGAAATGGAAGTCGGAGAACTGCTCGAGAAGTACGGATTCGATACCGATTCGCCCATTATCAGGGGAAGCGCCCTCAAGGCTCTTAATTCCGGCGGAACCGAGGCTGATGAAGATGCGAAGTGCGTCTACGAACTCATGGCAGCAGTTGATGAGTGGATTCCTACACCGGTACGCGACACTGAAAAACCCTTCCTCATGCCTGTAGAAGATGTATTCTCTATTGAGGGACGCGGTACTGTAGGTACTGGTAGAATCGAAAGAGGAATTGTCCACACTGGTGACAAACTCGAGCGCGTCGGAATACACGATACCATCGAAACAGTCTGTACCGGTGTCGAGATGTTCCGGAAGATTCTGGATGAAGGACAGGCCGGGGACAACGTTGGTCTTCTTCTGCGCGGAATCAAGAAGGATCAGCTGGATAGAGGAATGGTTCTTGCGAAGCCCGGTTCGGTTACTCCACACACTGAATTCTACGCCAACATCATTATTCTCAGTGAAAAAGATGGCGGTCGGAAAAAGCACTTCAAAACCGGATACCGTCCTCAGTTCTATTTCCGTACAACCGATGTTACCGGTGAGATCGAGCTTCCGGAAGGCCGCGAGATGGCTCTTCCCGGAGACAATATTGATGGAGTAAAAGTCACTCTTATTACTCCTATTGCCCTTGAAGAGGGGCTCCGTTTCGCTATTCGTGAAGGTGGCCGTACTGTAGGTCATGGACTTGTAGACAAGATTGAGAAATAGACAGGATATATAGTGAGGGTAATAATCACACTCGCCTGCCAGGAATGTAGACAGCGTAATTACAGTACTACCAAAAACCGCACTACTACAACCGGCAGAATGGAAATTAAGAAGTATTGCAGATTTTGCAATAAGCATACCCTTCACAGGGAAACGAAGTAAATAAACGTTGCGCAGGGTCGTAGCACAATTGGTAGTGCACCGGTCTCCAAATCCGGGGGTTGAGGGTTCAAGTCCTTCCGGCCCTGCCATCATCCCTAGAGGGTTTTTAGGCTCATAAGGAAGAGGATATTATGGCTCGTAGTCAGACCCGGGACGGTAACTTCATTGTGAGGGGTATCAAGACTGCTATCAGGTTTCTTATAGAGGTGAAGGCGGAACTGACGAAAGTTGCCTGGCCGACAAAAGAGGAAGTTATTTCATCAACATGGGTTGTTCTCTTCGGAGTAGGAATAACAGCAGTATGGGTATTTGCCGCTGACCAGGCCTCCGCTATTCTGATTAATGGCCTCATCAGACTGATTCACTAGGTTTATAAGGACAGGATTATGGTTGAAGAAGAAACCACTGAGCAGGGATCGCTTGAAGAAGATACCCCCGGATCGGAAGATGAAAACAGCAAACTTGCGTGGTACGTTGTAAATTCATTCTCCGGGTACGAAAAACGAGTAATGAAATTTCTGGAGGGACAGCTCACCAGGAAATATCCCGACAGGATAGGAAAGGTTCTGATCCCGACTCAGGAAATTACTTCGAATGTCAGGGGCAGAAAGACATCAAGAAAGAAAAAGCTCTACCCGGGCTATGTTTTTGTCCAGCTTGATCTGACCCCTGAAATAGTTATGGACATCCGATCCATGAGCAATGTCAGCGGGTTTCCGCCGATGAACCAGGGAAATCCTGTTCCTCTGAGCGATGATGAGATCGGCCGTTTGAAAGGACAGGCGGAAGGTTCGGGCAAAGCGAAAACTGTCAGGGTACCTTACTCGGTAGGACAGACTGTAAGGGTTACTGAGGGTCCATTCAATAATTTTACCGGGGTTGTTGAATCAATCAATCCCGAGCGCGGCAGGGTGAGAGTAATTTTCACCATTTTTGGCCGCAAAGCGCCTGTGGAGATTGATTTTTCACAGGTTCGCCAGGTCTGATCTCAGACCGAACTTAACAGGAGACGGAAAGACCCGTCTCATTTTGGGAAGGCTGCTGTAACCAGTAAAGGGGAGGTTACTGCGCCTGGAAAGGAGTGCTTACCATGGCTAAGAGGATTCTAGGTATGGTAAAGCTTCAACTGCCCGCAGGGCAGGCAACACCGGCTCCACCCGTTGGTCCCGCTCTGGGACAGTACGGAATCAACCTGTCCGGTTTCTGTAAGGAATTCAATGCCCGAACCCGGGGGAGCGAAGGACTTATAATACCTGCGGTCGTAAGCGTCTATAAGGACAGAAGCTTTACTTTTATTCTGAAATCTCCTCCAGCTGCGGTTCTTTTGAAAAGAGCTGCCGGACTGGCAAAAGGATCTCCGGAATCCAACAAGGAAAAGGTTGGTACTGTTACTTTAGAGCAGTGTCGCGAGATCGTTAAGCTTAAGGAGAAAGATCTTAATGCTGCTTCCATGGAGGCGGCGGTTTCAATGATCGCCGGCACCGCAAGGAGTATGGGTCTGGAGGTTGTGGATTGATATGGCAAGAATGAGTAAAAGATTCCGCCAGGTCCGCGAGAGTATAGACAAAGATAAAAAATACACACTCGAGGAAAGCTGTGAACTTGTTAAAGAACTGGCAACAGCCGGTTTTGACGAGACAGTTGAGATAGCCATTTCTTTGAATGTTAATCCTAAGTATGCCGAGCAGATGGTCAGAGGATCATGTGTTCTCCCCAATGGGACAGGAAAAGTCGCCAGAGTTGCAGTTTTTGCCACTGGAGAAAAAGCTGACCAGGCAAAGGAAGCTGGAGCTGACTTTGTTGGTGACGAAGAGCTGGCTGCAAAGATCCAGGGCGGATGGCTTGAATTCGATGTAGTCATCGCCAGCCCAGACATGATGAGAACAGTTGGAAAACTCGGAAGGGTGCTGGGCCCCAGGGGGCTTATGCCCAATCCCAAAATAGGAACTGTCACCGAAGAGGTTGCGGATGCGGTTGCAGAGGCCAAGGCTGGAAAGATCACTTTCAGGGTCGATAAAACCGGTAACCTTCATGTTCCGGTCGGCAAAGCCAGTTTCGAGAAGGATGCTCTGGCACAGAATGTCATGTCCTTCTACGAAAAGGTTATACAACTCAGACCGTCAACTGTTAAGGGACAATACATGAAGAACATATCAGTTTCGTCCACAATGGGACCCGGAATAAAGATCGATGTTGTCGATCTACGGGCCCGGATGCGATAGGTGGTGATATACAGATGGCTGTTTCAAGAAAGCAGAAAGAGAACGTTGTAGCCAACCTGATCGAAGATCTGGGCGAAGCAGGATCGGTCATACTGACTGATTTTACCGGGGTCAACGTTGAGACGATAACTGAACTCAGAAATGAAATGCGCGAGAATAACGTTACCTTCACCATTGTCAAGAATACACTTCTTCGAAAGGCCTTCAATGAGATAGAAGTTAAAGATGATGAGGGTATCTATGCTTTGATGGAAGGTCCGACAGCACTGGCCTATGCCGCCGATGAAGTCCTTCCCATAAAGATTATCAAGGAATTTGCTAAAGGTCACAAAGGACTTCCTGTTGTCAAGGGAGGTTTTGTGTCAGGTGTAACCTACGAAACCGACAAGCTGATGCGATTGGCCGATATTCCTTCGAGAGACGAACTTATAGCGAAATTTATGGGTTCAGCCCGTTCGCCTCTTCAGGGTTTTGTTTCTGTGAGCAGTGGAATACTTAAAAAATTCTTCTATGCAGTTAATGCAATACGGGAGAGCAAGGAAAACTAATAAGAGTGGCGGAACCCTGACGGGTACTGCAGCAAATGGAGGAAAAAATGAGTGATCTCAAAAAGGCTGATATCATTGAAGCCATTTCAAGCATGACAGTTCTGGAACTTGCCGAACTCGTAGAAGAGATGGAAGACAAGTTCGGTGTATCGGCTGCTGCACCGGTTGCAGCTGCAGTAGCAGCACCCGCTGAAGCAGGCGGCACCTCTGAAGAGAAGACCGAGTTCGATGTGATCCTCGAGGACTTCGGTGCAAAGAAGATCCCTGTTATCAAGGTAGTC
>JBDLJP010000100.1:0-7369 GCA_039714295.1 Candidatus Fermentibacterota bacterium | reverse complement strand
AATCAAAGTAGCAAAGTCTGCAATAGCATATAGGGCAGGCGCTCTGACAGTTGTGACATCCTATACAGTTAGCGAACACCGACAGCATCCCGTCGAAACCGTGCAGTTGGGCCTCTGTTTCTTTAAAAGCGCTTTTCCTGACTTCTTCCCTCTCCTTTTTCAGGCTGTCAATGCCTTTTTCCCAGTCTGACAGATCTTTCGAGGGGTTCAGACCAAGCCCTTTCAGAAGTTCCGATCCCTTATCGCTGCCGGGAATAACAAACATTTCTTTTTCAGAGAGTCCCAGATAGCCGAAATGCAGATCCGAATCAGACATGGAAAAATCCCCGCAATAATGGCAGACAGGCCTGGCTGTATTATCAGGTTTGCCGCTCTGCTGCATCGCTTTAAAACGCTCCTCGCTGCCCTCGGGGTCATCCACATATTTCTGCAGCTGCACCGCACCGGGACAATCGTAAGTTGCCAGTATGAGGTTATCAGCATGAACCTGACCAAGCTTGGAGAGTTCTATAGCCGCCCTTATCTCGCAGGGTCTCATTAGCGCAATAACAGTAAGATTCCCCGGTCCTTTTCTGGTAAGGCTCCGCAGAGCTTTCGCTCCCTGCACGGGCATTGCGGCAGCTAGAGGTACAGCATCATCGATAAGAGAAGTATCATCCATCAGTATCCACGCGTAGGAATCACCGGACGGTACTTTCATCGGAAGGATAACAGCATCCGCCAGCTCCTTTGTAACAGCAAGCCTGAGAAACCCCAGAACAGCGTCATCCGGGTCTTTCGTAACCGGCAGAACCGCTCCCTGCAGCAAAGCGTCGGTCATTGACTCATCCTTCCCGGGGTTCACCGGAGTGCCTCATCAACTTCACGATAAAGCTGAGTATTTGTAAAATGTTTTGTTCTGAGAGCTCCTGAGGGACAGCTTCCGAAACAGTTTCCGCAACCCCTGCATACAGCCTCATTGACAACTGATATCCCTCTTCCATCATCGGAATAGATAGCTCCGTAGACGCATACCTCAAGGCAATTTCCGCAGCCTGTGCAGTAAGCTTCAAGTATCTCGGTTACTGCAACCTCCGGTATGAGCTTCTCTCCCGGTATCAATCTTGTAAGAATCTGCCCGGCGGATGCTCTGGCGAACTGCATCGAGTCGGAGACCCCCTTAGGGCCGTGAGCAGTCCCAACCACGAAAACTCCATCCGTGGAGGTCCCAACCGGGTTTGTCATCCTGTGTACTTCCTGGAAAAACCCGAACTCATCCAGAGGAACAGTCAGAAGATTCGCGAAATATTCTGTATCAGCGGACGGCTCAAGCGCGGGAGCAAGAATAACCATATCGAAGGATTCCTCACACTTCTCCCCGTTGATCCGCTGAAAACTTACTTCGGTACCTTTAACACTGATATCCTTTATGCGGATTAATGAAACACCGGCAGCTTCAGCTTCAGTGAAACGCTCCTGATCCTCTTTCTTCGGAAGGCAGATATCCCGGTAGAATTCAGTTACCTGAATGTCAGAGGATTGACTCCTGAGCGAGCATGCCAGTTTCATCATGCAGCTGCAGCATATTCCGGAACAGTAGTTTTTCTCTTCTCTTCCGATACAATGGATAAGGGCAACTGAAGAGGGCATCTTTCCTGATCGCAGTTTCACACCGTTCTCCGCTTTGAACATTTTCTCGATTGAAAGCGATGTATAAACTTCATCTGACTCTGAATAACTGCAGTTATCACTTTCCCGCGGGTCGAAAAGATCACTACCTGTTGCCACTACTATCGCACCGGTCATGATATCGGTTATCTCAGCATTCTCCCCGGATACCAGTTCTATCTCGAAATTGCCAAGGAAACCGATAACATTATCGACCCTGGTGTTAAGGAAGAGTCTGATATTACCGTTCTGCATAACGGACTCGATCTTCTTCCCGACCACCTCACCCTGTCGGGGAAAAATTCCTGACAGGCCGAGAGCACTGCCGCCGAGCTTATCTGTTTTCTCCACAAGAAATACCCGTCTATCATCACCCGAAAGTGAAAGAGCCGCTTCAATGCCAGCTATTCCGCCGCCTATGACGAGTACATCCGGATTGATATCAAGCGGTTTCTCGAACAGTTCAGATTGTCGCAGAACCCTTGCGATACCTCCGCGGATATAGCTTTCCGCCTTTTCCGTGGCTTTTTCCATCTCATCAATAACCCAGCTGCAGTGTTCCCTGATATTGACGATCCTGTATAGATAAGGATTCAGATCTGTTTTCTTGCATACACCCATGAAAGTCGAGTCATGATCGCGCGGTGAACAGGCGCCGATGACCAGATGAGTAAAACCGTTGGTTTTGATCTCCTCCTCGAGGAAATCCTTTCCCGGGGCGGAGCAGAGAAATCCATACTTCCTGACAACCAGTTCAACATCCTGATAATCATCGAGCTGAGAGATATCGGCGAGGATTCTGTCAAGGTCAACCTTCCCTGCGATATTAGGTCCGCATTCACAGATGTAGACACCGACCTTTGCTCTTAACTTCTTATCCTGTTCCGATTTCTGCATTTCAAATTCTTTCATGAGCCGGCAGCCTGTGATGTTACTATGTCCATAACCTGTCCGGCTGCGGATTCCGCCTGCACTACCGAACTCTGAATATCCTTGGGGCCTTCCGCTGTACCTGCAACGAACACACCTTTTCTGGAGGTTTCCATGGATCCGCTGCCATCCGCTACCGTCCTGATGAAACCCTGCTGATCAAGATCAACTCCGGCAACTTCCGCGATCACAGTAACCTCAGGGTCAGGAATAACAGCAGCTGCAAGTATAACCATATCCACATTCAGATCCTGCAGGGATCCCGCTGCATCCGGATAGGATACCTTCAGTTCCGATCCGTTCTCGGAAACCGACACATCAGCGATTGATGAAGTGTAGAGCATCCCGGTATCTGCCCCTTCTATATTCCTGTAAAAACTCTGGTAACTTTTTCCGGGAACACAAATATCCGAGTGGATATTGAAAACACGCACTGAGGGTATTTTATGGTTAAGGAATCGTGCAAATTTGAATGAATACATGCAGCAGACAGCGGAGCAGTACTTCAGTTCCCTGCGCCCAACGCAATGAATTACGGCTGCACTTTCCGGAACTTTATCGGAGCCCCGGAGTGTTATCTCACCGAGCGTCGGACCGTTTGAGGCGAACAGCCTTTCGAATTCCATCGGACTGTATACGCCTGGCAATGTACCGTATCCAAGATCAGGAATGGATGATAAGTCATAAGTCGCCGATCCTGTTGCCAGTATGACAGCTTTAACATTTACTTCCAGAATCTCATCGGTGTCTTCAAGGTTGATCGCTTCAAATGCGCATGCCTCAGCGCAGAGGCTGCAGTCCTCGCCGCCGCCCAGCCTCAGGCAGTGTTCAGAATCAATGACCGGAACATTCGGCAGTGAACCGGAACAGGGAACGTATATCGCTTTTTTGTCAATCAGGTTTTCTTCCCATTCGTTTTTAAGCGAAACCGGGCAGGGTTCGTAGCACATTCCGCATCCGATACAATCGGTCAGACTTATGTATCGGGCTCTTTTTCTGATGACAACACTGAAATCCCCTGAACTGCCTTCGATCTTCTCTACAACACTGTATGTGAGAGTTTCGATATTCGGATTCTGCAGTACATCCTGCTGGATGGGTGCCACCATACAGGTGGAACACTCGAGATTGGGAAAACTCTCCTCGTTCTTTATAACCTTTCCGCCGATGATTGGCAATTTCTCAACAAGGTAAACCTTATTGGAAGCTCCGGCAAGCATCAGACTTGCCTTCATCCCGGCGATTCCGGCACCGATTACGAGTATGTTTCCAGTTTGAGACATGTAATCTGCTCTCTGTCAAAAACGAGTACTGTTTTTAATTGGATTCGGTCCGAGTTCCTTTATCTTCTCCGCGAACTCGTTGACGACTTCCGCATAACGCTTTCCCTCCGCTGCGGATACCCAGGAGAGCTGAAGTCTGTCAGGGTCAAGATCAAGTGTCGCCATAACCTGCTTCAGCAGCGCAAACCTCCGCCTTGCGTAATAGTTACCCTCACCGTAGTGACAGTCACCGGGATGACACCCGGCAACGAGAATACCGTCAGCTCCCTTGAAGAAAGTAGAAAGAAGGAGATTATGATCGATCCTGCTTGAACACATCACTCTGATTACCGTGAACGACGGAGGAAGTTCGAGTTTTGATGAACCGGCAAGATCAGCTGCTGCGTATGTACACCAGTTACAGAGAAAACCTACTATCGCTGGTGTGAATTCTGCGGACTCTTCCATTTTTCCTTTGTTTCTCTAAGTGATACGGATGAGTTCAGGCTTCTTTATTGCTAAATTTCAATATGTGAATTATTCGTTATTCCCTTAAAAAAAATAAGCTCAAATACCGGCAAGGATGTTAAGTATCTCCTTTATCTCATCTATTTCGATGCTGTAGCAGACAGTTGTTCCGTCTCTGCGGCTTGAGAGAATTCCAGCGTTCTTCAATATCCGCAGATGATGAGAAATGGTCGACTGCGGAAGACCAAGATTGCTCTGGATCTCGGATACATTACAGCCATCTGCCTTCAAGCGTGTTACCAGTTCCAATCGATGAGGGTGAGCCAGAGCCTTTAATATCCCTGCCTGGATTTCCATACTCTTCACCTCAGACCTGCCTGTCAGGAAAAAATATGCAGCGTCAATCTGTTCAATGAAGGTCAACGATATGAACCCTCTGAAGTGCTGTCAAGATAGGTGAAATCCCTATACTCACGGACAAAGACATATCGGGGTAAACAATTTGTATATCTATTACTGTCAATATGATATAGCTACGGTGACAGATCAGATTCCCGTTCTCATATTCAGTCTTACGAGGGATGGGATCTCCCCGGTCGTGACTCCCAGGATTCCTCCTCTGGTAACTTCCAGCCTTTCCATATCCAGTGACGATTCCACTGATGCCGTAAACAGAAGCTGCCCCGTTTCCGTATCGAAAACATCAAAGAATACGCTTTCTGCTCCGGGACGCTCTGCCCAGAGCCTTCCCATCGGACCGATGGCAAGCGAGGAAACCGCGTAATGGAATGGGTCTGCCGTGTAGTCAGCCTGATGAGCGCTCTGCTGCATACGCCTTTCCACCATATCCTCCTCAGCAGCTATTTCGAGTTCTGTTTTCAAAATCCGCCGGAACGGAAATTCAAGAGACCACAGAAGTGTTCCATCAGGTTCAAAAGAATACAGTCTGTACTCCTCGCTGGAAACATCCGCTGTAAAAACCGCACCCGCCGAACTGCATGTCATAGGGTAGGGAGTGATTATTGAACGGCCGAAATCGTTGGGAGTGAACAGATCCATATCCTCTTTGTAGATAATTGCGGATTCTGAATCGTTCTCCGTCCATAGAGCCGTTTGATAGCCTATTACCGTATTCCCGTCCTCTGCGCGGAAAATAATCCTCATCCCGGCAAAACTGCCGTCCGGGTTCAGATACATGATACCCGGATTTGCCATCATGAATCCCTGAAGATCAGAATATGAATCGAGATCGGGTTCAAAAATCCTCACTGTTCCAGCCATCTGATCCGGGACTGCGACTGAACCGGTGCTGGAAATAGATATCGAGGAGGGCCGCTGAAATTCACCCGGACCGCTGCCTGAACCTCCAGCCGCGGCAATGAGTTCACCCGAACCGGTAATAACGGTGACTGTCGCGCTTACTTCATCAAGAAGTGCTATCCGGTCATTTCCTGAAGCATCGATATCATCTACAGTTACTATACCGTAATCGGTCATGAGATCGATAGAGACAGTATCAGATACAGTGATAATGCTGTCGGGGGGAGATGCAAGCGTGTCCTCTCCGCTCCGCGCTGCTCCGTCTGAACCTGTCCGTTCGCCGGATCCGCAACCTGCTGCAATAACAAGACATATTAAAATAACAATCTCACTGGATTTCATTGTATCTCCTAAAAGAGTTCAAATAACAGATAATCATCCGGCTTCTGAAATGTAATTACAGGGATACATATTCAAAACTGCCCCGATCTTCAAGGACCGGGGCAGTTATCAGAAAAGCAGCAGGGCAAAGGAAAGAGTTGTCCTACAGACGAAGTAATCTGAGAGTTGCTCTTCCCGAAAGGCCGTCGTGAACAAGAACGGTGTATGTTCCGCAGGGAACCTGAAGACCGTTCATATCGTATCCGCTCCATGTGTGAGAACCGCTGAAAGAAGCGGTATAGACTTTCCTGCCCATAATATCGAATATCTCCAGAACAGCTTCCTCGGAGAAACCGACACCCTCGATGGTCACGGAAGCGCTGAATGGATTAACATTGGATACAAGTGAAAGAGAATTCTGGATCTCTTCTCCTTCGATACCTGTAGGAGTAAGGTCTATCCTGTACAGCTCATCGGTGTAATGATTGCTGGCCCAGAGGAACTGATCGTCCTCGAAGCAGAGCCCGTGGGCAGCGGGAACAACGGTATCCCAGATGTAATCGGTAAGCGCACCGTTTGTTGCGAAAGCCTTTATGGGGGAATCCGCATCATCGCACGCGTACCAGATATCTCCACCCTTCTGAGCAATATCATAGAACACCGGAAGAGTTATTGGCTGGAAGAGATAAGGTCCCGATAGAAGAGTGCCTGTAGCACTGTATCTCTCAACTACTTCCCAATATGGTGTTGTCTGAGCATCGGTTCCGGCACCGTAAATAACACTCGTACCTGAAGCAAGACCAGTAACCTCCTGGTCTAAATCACTGCCTCAACAATCCATCGAAAAGTTACTGGTATACACTCCAGCTGAGGTATACCTGTAACCGTAAGTATAAGTACCTGTGCCTGCAGTACCGGCGCAAATGTACACGTAACCGTTCAGGTAAGCAAGTCCTGAGGGAACTTTCGCAGCAGTCTGGGTGCAGACCCATGAGTTCTCAACAGAACCTGTAACCGGATCAAGTTTGTAGATAGTCTTGGAGGTTCTGTCGAGTGCCCAGAGATATCCTTCTCCGTAGCCAAGACCGGTAATATCGCCGTCAGGAGCGGTCAGTGTGCGATCCAGAACCGGATCCGACAGACAGACTGCAACCATGAGCGGCAGCACGAGCAGCAAAACGATTTTCATAATACCTTCCTTTCAGGTATGAATTTACACTAATATCCCTATATGGTCAAGCATGCACCCGCATAATGCTGTCTCTGAAGCGTCCTCAAACTCATAAACGTTTACGAACCCCCTCAGTTAATTTTTATCAGTCTTGCAGTTTCCATGTTTCCCGAAGCCGATGCGGATACCATGTACATACCGCTCGGCATGTCAGTGATATCCATCTCTACAGACTCAGAACCGACCTGGC
>JBDLJP010000099.1:0-7384 GCA_039714295.1 Candidatus Fermentibacterota bacterium | reverse complement strand
GGAAATATTACCACCTACTATGATCGCTACCCCTATTTCCGAGACTGCCCTGCCGAATCCCATCAGAATCGCAGTTAATACCATATATCTGGACTCGGACAGGACCTTTAGGATCATCTGCAGCTTTCCCGCTCCTAGGGACAAGGCAGTATCGGAGATATCTCCGCCCATGCCTGATAGGGTTGATATGGTCAATCCTGTAATGATGGGAGCTATCAGGAGAACTTCACCAAGTACGATCGCGCCCGGTGAAAACAGCATCCCGAGGCTTCCAAGCGGTCCGGCTCTGGAGATGAATAGAAAGACAAGCATGCCGACCAGTACAGTGGGCACGCTGTATAATGTCTGGATAATAGTGAGGAGGAGCCTTTTACCTCTGAATCGACTGAAGTGCAGCAGACAGGCGGCAGGAATGAAGATCAGTGATGCAATCAGGGTAGCAGAGATCGATATGATGAGGGTTCGAAATGCGATAGAGAACACCACAGGATCTCCTGAGATGATCATATCAAGGGCAATACGAACAGCTTCAAACAACTGAGACATTGATAATCCTACATATCCAGTCCGGCACACGGAGTGAACAGCTGTATGCCGTACTCATCAATACCGTAGTTTCCGATAAGGTCCTGCACAGTTTCAGATGTAAGGAATTCAACCAGGTTTGCTGCCATCTCCGGGTTAACTGACGATGTAACTTCAAGTACCGAATAAACGTTCAGAAGCACATCACCCTCGTCCACTACCGGTACCAGTTCCAGATCATTCTGGTAAGCGATGAAGGTACCCATATCCGACAGCGTGTAAGCGTTAATTTCGTCCGCCATAGCAAGCGTTGATCCCATTCCGCTTCCACCCTCTACATACCACTCACCCGATGTTCGTACATCCTCGTAATCGTATCCGGCTGCAGTCCAGATGGCTTTTTCCTTTCCATGGGTGCCGGAATCATCGCCCCTGGAAACAAAAGTGGATTCACCGCTGTTCATCAGCACGGTGAAAGCCTCATCAGGTTTCATTCCGCAAAGATCCGCAGGATCATCAGGCGGCCCCACAATAAGGAAATAGTTATACGCGAAAGGTATACGCGCAACACTGTATCCTTCCTCTACGAACTGCTCTTCACTTGTTCGCAAATGCACAGTTATTACATCAACATCGCCTCTTCGTCCCCATTCAAGAGCTTTGCCGGTTCCAGCGTACAGCACATCGAGTTCAACGTCATATTCCTCTTCAAACATCGGCTCAAGGTAGCTCCACAGACCGGTATCATACAGGCTTGTAGTTGTGGCTACCCTCAATCTGATAGCACTCTCTCGGGGGGGAACCGATTCTGCTGATGACTCTGATTGTCCTCCACAAGCCGAAAAAAGAACCGCAGCAATCAGTATTCCGCTGAAGATGTATCTCATCAATCGTCGTTCCTCTTCTTCCTGATATAAACAAGTTTGAATTACTGAATTGTAAAGTATAATATATCCGTTATGTCAACATGACACAATGAATCAGGTGCCACTGCTTCTCTGTTGACTTGGAGTGTATTCAGGCAGTATGGTCAATTTCATGTAAGAAAACAGAAATATAAGTACTGCCAAAAAGCAGGGATAGTATGCCTGGCAAAAAAATACAATCACTTAAATTAAAGCTCCAGATACTGAGAGAGAGCGATAACTCGCAGGTCAAGATTCTCGATACCCTTAACGAACTGGCTTTCGCGTACCTTCGAATAGACCTCGAATTAACCAGGAGGTACGCCGAGGAGGCAATCGGTTATTCGGAGCAGCTGAATCACCCGGGTGGGAAGAGCAGGAGCTTGACCATTCTCGGTCTCATATTCTGGGCGCAGGGTGATTTCAGTAAAGCTCTGATGCTCTTGAATGAAGCTCTTAAGCTGGTTATAAAAACCGATGATATGCTGGCGATTGCAAAGATCTATACTAACATAGGGTTGATATATTCAGGGTGGAGCGATTACAACATGGCTTTGGATTATTACCTCAAGGCTCAGTCACTATTCGAGGAGATCGGTGATGAGAAATCAATTGCCAACATCAACAATAATATCGGAGTTGTGTATAAGAACCGGGGTGATCTCGATCGGGCACTGAAGCATTTCAACTCCGCTCTGGAGCAATACATTGCACTGGATAATAAATTAGGTGTTGCAGGTATATACAACAACATCGGCAGTATCAATGAACATCTGGATAAATTCACAGAAGCACTGAAGTATTACCAGAAATCACTGCTCATCAGAAAAGAGCTGGGCGTCGATAGTGCTTTAGCTGACTCCTATAACAATATGGGAAATGCCTATCGGAATCAGAGCGACTTCGACTCTTCATTGAAATACTATAAAAAATCACTTAAGATTAAACTTCGGATTGGAGATAAGCAGGGTGTTTCGGTAACTAACATAAGTATGGGAAAGACATACTCATCGTTAAAGAAATTCGAATTGGCGCAGGATCACTTCCAGAATGCTCTGCAAATCGCCAGGGAAATCGGCGCCAGAGCTGAGGAGATGCTTTGCTATAAAGGTCTTTACATGATGTTCGAGGCGTCGGGTGATTTTGAGAAGGCACTTGTACATCATGTCATGTACAGTGATCTGGAAAAAGTACTGTTCAGCGAAAACAAAAATCGCCAGCTCACCGAAATACGAACGAAGTACGAAACCGAGAAGAAAGAAAAAGAGGCAGAGATATATCGCCTGAGAAACATAGAGCTGCAAGCCGCCTACGATAAAACAGATGAGTTATTACGTAATATCCTGCCTGATGAAATCGTTGAGGAGCTGGCGGTAACTTCGACTCCAAAATCGAGAATCGTAGATGATGTAGCAGTGGTATTCGTTGATATTGTGAACTTTACATTATCCACTAACAGGAACGAACCGGAAGAACTCCTCGAAGAACTCGCTTTGCACTTCGATGCCTATGACAAGATCGTCAAGGGATACGGACTGGAAAAACTGAAGACCTTCGGAGACGGATATATGTATGCGGGGGGATTGTTCTCGGAATCCAGTCAAATCGAAGAATGTGCCGGAGCTGCTCTGGATATTCTGGATTTTGTGAAGTCCCGGAAATGGGAAGTGCGTATCGGTATACACGTTGGCTCCTGCATAGCCGGACTCATCAAGGGCTGGAGGATGATATACGACGTCTGGGGTGAAACTGTTAATATGGCTGCTCGACTGGAACAAAACGGTGAACCGGGCAGAGTAAATGTATCTCAGGCTGTTCGCGATGAGCTGCATGAGACATTTGTTCTAAAATCCCGGGGTAATATCGAAGCGCATAACCTCAATCCTACACCGATGTACTTTATACAAAGACAATAACAGTTCATGACTTCTGCTTTACGAGGTATTCGATGATCTCGTTGGCCATCATGGCGGCCACAATAGCGACTCTTGCTGAAAGCGTGCCAAGGGAGAGGTCACTTTCCTGATCTCCCACAATCGTCAGGTTCTGCCTTCTGTCGACTCTGATCGAATCGGTCCTTCCGAAACCCGCAATACCCGAACACGAGAAGACGGGTTTACCGGGTAACCCGCGAAGCCAGGATTCAAGAAGCATGACCTTGGTCTCCTCCCTGTCCACCGCTTCGACAAGCAAATCACAGTCAGCAAATATGGAACAGGCATTTTCAGGATCGATGAGTCTGGTATGGATCTCGATGTCAGCGTCGGGATTAATAAGTTCCAGATTATATTTCAGAGCCTCAACCTTGGGATATCCTATCTGATCTCTGAAAAAGAACTGCCTGTTGAGGTTGGGCAGTTCAACAGAGTCAAAATCGGCTATTACAAGCCTTCCTATCCCGGCACGAACCAGAAGAGCAGCTGTATTCGACCCTATGCCGCCGGCTCCGGTGATACCTGCTGATGAGGTATTAAGAAGAGAGGTAAGACCGGTCGGATTGTCTCGAAAAGGACTCGTTTCCATTTCAGTCATATTAAATTCTAAGCAATCAGATTGAGATGTGCCAGAGTTCTTTCAGAAGGGTTGTTTCCGCGTCCAGCAGTTTGTAGTTTTCATGCGTATATTTTCGTGCATTAATCACTCTGAAAAGATTCATTTACAATTACTGGCGCAATCGCAGGGAGTATTCATGGGAAACACACACAACGCCGGTGAGATTCTTGAAAAACAGAAGGTTCTAGGTACGTTCAAGTACAGTCCCAGACCCTCCGTAAAAGGGTATACCGGGGAAATACTGAGAATCGATATCGATGAACCTTCCTTCAGGATCGTACCGGTAACGGAGAAGATGAAGGATACCTTTACAGGAGGCAAAGGATTCGACCTCTGGATGCTGTGGCAGGAAGTAACCTCCTGCACAAAATGGGACAGTCCTGAGAATGCGATATGCATTGCTGCAGGACCGCTGGGCGGCACTACTTCTTTCTCGGGTGCCGGGAAATCAATTGTCACAGCCATTTCCCCCACGACGGGTTCCGTAGTGGATTCCAATGTGGGTGGACACTTCGGACCATTATTGAAATTCTCCGGTTTCGACTGCCTTGTTATCACAGGCAAATCTGAGATCGATGTGATCGTCTTCATTGACGGGATAAACGGCATTGTCCAGCTGATTGAATCTCCGCTTCTTTCGGTGAATTCACACCTTGCCGCAGAGGAGCTGGCAGAAATGTACTCCGATAATGATGACGACAAGCGGCACATCTCAACAGTTTCAGCCGGCACAGGAGCTGAACATGCGTGGATCGGATGCCTGAATTTCTCCTGGTGGGACTGGAGAAGAAAAACCATGAGGTTGAAACAGGCTGGAAGGGGTGGAATAGGTACAGTCTTCAGGAACAAGGGATTGAAAGCTCTTGTTGTCAAGGCTCCGCACACAAGACCGGCATGGACGATTTCGCATCAGGATTCAGGGGAGGCATCCAATGATTGATATGAAAATAGTGGACGCAATCATTGAGAAATGGAATACCGATCCGGATTTCGTCATCGAAATGATGCAGGATATTCAGGATGAATTCAGATGTATCCCTAAAGAAGCACTTGAAAGAATTGGTGATAGAACCGAAAAACCAAGAGGCAAGCTGTTTCATATCGCCACTTTTTACAATGCTTTCAGCCTTGATCAGAGGGGCAAAAAGGAAATACAGGTCTGCATGGGAACAGCCTGCTACGTTAAGGGGGCGGCGGATGTACTTGCAGCCCTCGAAAGAACTCTTGGTATTTCGAGCGGAGAAACAACACCCGATGGTAAATTCACCCTTACTGAAGTCAGGTGCGTTGGTGCATGCGGACTTGCTCCGGTTGTTACCATTGGCGATGAAGTCATCGGAGGAGTTAAGCCGAACGAAGTACCCAGTATCATCAAGAGATTCAGTTAAGGAGGGCCGGAAATGACTATTGATCAGTTGAAACAGATGCAGCAGAAGGCTCTCAGGAAGTATGAAAGCTACAATGCGGCGCTGATGGTATGCACAGGCACTGCGTGCGTTGCTAATAAATCCTTCGATCTCGTCACCGTTCTGAACAGGGAACTTGAAAAACGTAATCTGCTCGAGAAGTACCTTGTGGTGCCGACCGGATGCAACGGTTTCTGCGCTCAGGGCCCCATTATGGTGGTACAGCCTGAGGGGATTTTCTACGAGAGGCTGACCTGCGAGGATATCCCGGAAATCATTGAGAATCATTTAGAGGGCGGAGAACCAGTTGAAAGGCTTCTTTATCATCACGATGGAGCAGCTGTTCGGAAAATGGAGAATATACCCTTCTTCCGGAAGCAGAAGCTTCTTGCTCTGCGGCACAAGGGGATGATCAATCCCGAGAAGATCGAAGATTACTTCAGGCTTGGCGGATACCAGCCCCTTCACAGGATACTGACAACCATGAAACCGGAAGAAGTTGTTACCGATATTATCCGTTCCGGTATAAGAGGCCGCGGAGGCGGTGGTTTCCCGACTGGTGTGAAATGGCAGTCGTGTATTGAAGCCGTTAAGAAGACAGGGTTAACTCCATCCGTAATCTGTAACGCCGATGAGGGAGACCCGGGCGCTTTCATGGACAGAAGTATAATTGAAGCAGATCCCCACAGTGTAATAGAGGGAATGCTTACGGGAGCCTACGCAGTTGGAGCCTCCGAAGGATACATCTATATCCGAAAGGAATACCCGCTTGCCATGAAGCGGCTGATCATCGCTATAGATCAGGCACGCGAACAGGGTCTGCTTGGCAAGAACATACTCGACACAGGATTTGATTTCGATATCGTAGTACACAGAGGCGCAGGAGCCTTTGTGTGCGGAGAATCATCCGCTCTTATGGCTTCCATGGCCGGTAATCCGGGGGAACCAAGAGCAAAATACGTTCGCTCTGTCGAACGCGGTTACAAAGATAAGCCGACTGTCCTGAACAATGTTGAAACCTGGGCCAACGTTCCTCTGATAATGGAAAAGGGAGCCCAATGGTTCGCATCAATAGGAACTGGCGATGTCTCACAGAATCCCTGGAACGGATCATCGGGAACCAAGGTATTTTCCCTGGTGGGAGATGTGAATAACATTGGTCTCGTCGAAGTCCCCATGGGAATAACTCTCAGGGAGATTATCTACGATATCGGTGGAGGTATCCCTGAGGGCAGAGAATTCAAGGCGGTACAGACGGGAGGTCCTTCAGGGGGAGTCCTCCCTGCAAATATGCTTGACCTTCCCGTAGATTTCGACACCCTCACGGAAGTTGGCTCTATGATGGGCTCGGGTGGAATGGTCGTTATGGATGACTCCACTTGCATGATCCAGGTGGCGAAGTACTTCGTTGATTTCCTGAAGGATGAATCCTGCGGTAAGTGCACTCCCTGCAGAGAAGGTCTTGTCGCTCTCGGTACCATCCTGGAAAGAATAACCGGCGGAGATGGCCGCGAGGGTGATATAGAGCTCCTTGAAGAATATGGAGAGAACATGTGCGAGACCAGTCTGTGCGCACTGGGTCAGACCGCTGCAAATCCTGTTCTCAGTACAATCAAGTACTTCCGTGATGAATACGAAGAACATATAAGCCGAGGAAAATGCCCTGCGCTCAAGTGTAAGGCTCTTATTGAGTACCGGATTATTGCCGATAACTGTACCGGCTGCACTATCTGTGCCAGGAACTGCCCTGTGGATGCTATCGAGGGCAGTCTGAAGGAACCGCATATAATAGATCAGGAGAAGTGTATTCACTGCGGAGTCTGCAGGGAAGTATGTAACTTCAACGCAGTGGAGGTATTCTAATGGCTGACAGAGAAATGATAGCAATCGAAATCGATGGAAAACCTGTCTCGGTCAAGAAAGATTCAACCATTCTTGAGGCCGCCATGGAAAGCAGCATATACATTCCTGCACTCTGCAACAGTGAACTGGTAG
>JBDLJP010000098.1:0-7458 GCA_039714295.1 Candidatus Fermentibacterota bacterium | reverse complement strand
ATAATACCGAGTTCCCTCCCGCACTTCTCGAAAACCTCCAGAGCCCTGTCTATCATGTCATCCGTATGAGTAGCCATATAGCTGGTTCTCAGTAACTCACCACCGGACGCAACAGCAGGACTTACAACGGGATTGGTAAAAACACCTTCCTGGAACAGTTTCTTCCAGAGCATAAGCGTCAGAGCTTCATCACCCACAATGATAGGAATTATCGGGGCTTCAGAATTACCTACATTAAATCCCAGTGAGGCAAGTCCCTGTCTGGCCCTCTCTGCTGCCCTGTGCGACTTCGTGATAAGCTCCGGCTCCTGTTCGAGAGTATCCAGTACGGCTATTACGGTTGCTACTGCGGCAGGCGGAAGGCTAGCGGAGAATATCATTGTTCTTGCGGTATGCTTGATGAAGTCCATAACCTTTGCCGGTCCTGCGGCAAAGCCCCCTATGCATGCAAACGATTTGCTGAACGTGCCTACAAGCATATCAACCTCATCATGGCATCCGAAATGCTCGGCAGTTCCCATGCCCCGGGGTCCCATTGCTCCGATGCCATGCGCGTCATCTATAATCAACCGAACTCCGAATTCCCTGCTTATCTCAATCAAGCCAGGAATGTCCGCAAGGTCTCCCTCCATGCTGAAAACACCGTCAGTAACAATCACACCCGGGCTATCTCTGTTATTCTCAAGCAGGTAACGAAGATGCTCATGATCGTTGTGCCTGTATTTGAGATTCCTGGCATAACTCATCCTGGCGCCATCGATAATTGAAGCATGATTCAATCTGTCCAGATAAATTATATCGTTTCTGCCGGCAATTGTTGATATGACACCCAGATTCGCCTGAAATCCAGTACTGAAAGTGATAGCCATTTCCTTGTTAAGGAATTTAGCGAGTTTGTCCTCGAGTTCGATATGCAGATCCAGGGTTCCGTTGAGGAATCTGCTTCCGGTACAGCCGGTACCGTACTTGTCTATGGCTTCCTTCGCCTTATCCATGATTGCGGGATGATCCGTAAGTCCAAGATAGTTGTTGGAACCCAGCATGATCAGGCTGTGCCCGTCGATTTTCATCTCCGCTCCGACATGCCCGCCGAGTGGAATGAAATACGGATACAGACCCGATTTCATAACTTGTTCAAGTCTCTCGTACTCGTAACACTTCTGAAATACATCATTGGGCATTTTGTTCACCTTGCACCTTGTCATTGGTTGAATCAATATGTAGCATTGCGAAAGAAATTAATCAGTATACCTTCAAAAGTCAACGGATTCCGGCAAAATGAAAAAAACAATTCTCACCGGTGCTTCAGGTTTTCTCGGAAGTCATATTATAGACATACTGCTGAAAAAGGAAATACTTGTTCATGCCCTTCTCAGGCAATCTTCATCTTTGAAGAATCTGTCCGATGAATGCGGTATCTCCCGCGTTGATTTCATGAACCCGGATTCCATGGCTGAGGACTTCGCCGGTGCCGATCTCGTAATCCATGCCGCCGGTGCGACAAGCGCAGGAAGCCAGGAGGAGTTCGACAGAGCCAACGCTCTTGTAACAAAGAACCTGCTGACCGCAAGAGACAGGTACGCTAAGAATGCTCTCTTCGTCTATATTTCCAGCCAGGCCGCGTCGGGGCCTTCCGGGAGCGGGCCAGTAACCGATTACGGCAGAAGTAAACTGCTGGGCGAGTTAGCGGTAAGGGATTCTGAGAACTGCGTTATTCTGCGCCCCCCCGCCATATTCGGTTCCCGGGATCCCGCATCTTTACCGGTTATGAAACTGGCTCTGCGGGGATTATTCATCTCCCCCTGGATAAACAGCGGGGGATTCAATCTCGTATATGTCCGGGACCTTGCCAGGCTTGTAACGGAACTTCCCGATTATCCGGACACTGCCGGCAGAACTCTAGAACCATCCTACGGTAGACTGTTCTCATGGAAAGATTTTCATGAGATACTTGAAACAGCCGCCGAACGAAGAATACTGCATCTGCGAATACCGCCGCTCCTTGTACATACTGCCGGATTCATGTCGGAAGCTCTGGCTTCCCTTACAGGAAGGATACCTTTCTTCTGCAGGGATAAGTGCAGAGAACTCCTGGCAAGTGAATGGCCTGTCGAGGATGGGCTCACCTACAGGCTCACGGGATGGGAACCTGAAATCCCGGTTGAGGAAGCCATGCGGGAGACCTTCCAGTGGGTCAGAACGCCAGAAGCTTGCGGTTCCCGGGTAATTCCGGAGACTGACATTAGAACCTGATAAAGCACCACTAGAACAAAACACTTTTTCCGAACAGGCTACGGAGCTGAAGTTTACCAGTATCGCTGCAAACCATTCTCAAATGCGCGCAGATGGTGTTCTGAACCGGTTTTCAGATGTTCAAAAACATCCCGTACATCATCCGGTAGTTCACCTGCTAAAAAGCTATCGTACATGGCGATGTTCACCATCTCTGCTTCAACACCGATTTCAAAAGCACTTTCCAGCGATTCAGGAAGAACAATATGACTGGCGGAGTTATCCTCCGGTATTTCAAAACCATACTCTTCAAACAGTGGCTCCAGCATGGCAATGTGAGCTTCCTCGGCACGCATGATGTTGGTGAAAGGACGGATTTCACCGAACTCATCAATAATCATCTCATACTCTGCCCGAGCGGCAAACTCATCTTCTATGGCATAGTTGAGCATATCTTCAAGGGTCAGGCTGCTGTCAGCTTCCGCACCGGTAGCACCAAAACCTGATCCTGCAAAAACCGGGACCACGGTAACAGCACCGAAAACAAGCACCATCAATGCTCTTTGCAGTGATTTTCTGTTCATGTTCATAGTTCTCACTCCTTTATGCAAGTATCGGATAAAATATTCAATCAGACATCGTTACTGTAAATATGTACAGCGAACCCGGTGAATGCTATCACTTCCCCCTTTAGTCAGATCGGTTAGCTTTAACCGGCTTCAATCCGCCTGTTTTCTCCCTGTAGAGGTTCATGATTTCCGCACGGAGTTCTTCTGCAGTGAATGGAGGACCATCGGAACGGTAAGGCTTTCCATCGAGCAGGATTCCGTCAGATATGCCCCATTCCAGCAGGTTTTCCCTAATCGATGTATCCACTTCTGTGAAATCAGCGATATCTTCAAGCCCATCTACTGCCTCACGGGCCATAAGATTGAAAACGCAGCCGCCGCACCACCCTGTGAAAAGTGAGGTGATACTTACTTTCTCCGGATCACCGTGTACTTTCCCGGTCTGTCTCAGCATTCGGGGCTTTTCGGCATCATCCGTGAAAGGCTTCCAGACCAGTACGTCGTTATCTGCCTGATCAATCCTGGAATAACCCATATGCTCGTAGAATGAGACCGGATTCCAGTAGGGGAAATCCTTACCCCATACGGTCACACCTTTGAATCCGCTTTCTCTGGCATCCTCCTCGATGGCCTCCAGCATGAATCTGCCGTATCCCTGCTTCTGCTGGTTCCCGATGTGATGCTCATAACCATGTACCCACATGCAGAGTATCGCCATCAGGTCTTTTCCCTCGTAGTGCGAGTGCTCAACAGGCAGATACTGGCAGAGTCCAACGACCTGGCCGGAATCGGCGATCAGAACCTTTGCCCTGAGCCCCAGGTGTTTGTGTTGTTCGAACCAGCGGCGGCGTATCGCAGCCACCCGAGGATCATCAGGTCTTTCGTCATGAAGACAGCGGAAAAAAGTTCCTTCAGTATCCCCCGAAATACTCTCCAGCTTCACTAGTTCACTCCTTCAAACCAGTCGTACGGATAATCCCCGTAAATCGAAAAGGATAATTCTCCATTGCTCACTTACTCCTTTGATAGCTCAGACAAATCTGCAGTTGAAGCAGACCTGACTAAAGTGGATTTATCTCCTCCTGACCATCTTCCTCAATACAGAGCAGCTTCTGCTTAACAGCGGCAGAAGTCTTCGATATGAGTATCAGGATTATCAGATTCAGGAAGATGAAAATAGACCAGGAAGCGTATTTATAGAATACCGCTCCTGTCTTGTGATACATAAGCAGTGTGGCAATTGTCATAGCATCCAAAGGGAATGAATAAGCCCACCATGGAATATCGAATTTGAGCCGCAAGAGCATTCTAGTCTGGAACAGGACGAGAATGAACATGAAAGCCGCGAAGTAATACAGCATGTTCCCGAAGATATTCAATTCACCCAGCAGCTTGGTCAATGCAATAAAGCCGATCGCGGGAGGCGCGAAAAGTATGAAGAGTGTGGGCAGCAGTTTCTTCTGGATGGGGTTATGGAAGAATATCCTGTTGAAGACAAGGGTAGTCAGTATGAACCACCAGAATATCCCGATACTGAAGAAGAACCACGAGAGTTCAGGTGAGAAATGCTGAACTCCCGCAATTGGAATTATCAGGCAGCCGACAACCGGAATGAACCACGAGGGATTCATATGATGAATTTCGTACCTGTCATGCTTTATCCATGCCGAGAGGATGATGATAGTGAAAACGCCCTGTACTGCTACACCTGTCCACCACAGGTATCTGGAAACATTCATCTCCAGGCTGAGGTAGATCAGGCTTGCGATAAGAAGCAGTTTTGCCAGTATCGGGAAGAAGTTAAGCTTGACAGGGTGATTGAACTCGGATCTGACAGCAGCGGGATGCCTGAACATTTTCAGCAGGTATATGAAGAGTACGACAGCTGTAACAGTCAGAGTGAAGTATAGCAGATAAGTGCTGATAGAGAATGGCAGCGGGAGGATATCCTCGGCTTTCTGCCATGCAAGAGTGAAACCGATCAAGCCAAGGCAGATGGCCAGAAAGGAAATTGGAAAGTTCTTTAACCTGCTGACAGACCTATCAGAAGTTTCTCTGTCTTCCGCTATTCGGGTCATAATGAATACCTCTTTCACATTGCGCTACAAAGGACACACAGACATACACGTGCTCCGGGATGTCCGGGTTCCTATCTTTTGTATCCTATCCTCTTGAGAAGCTCTACGCGGTTCTCGATATCCTCTTCGATCTCAACGGCGAAGGGGGGCTCTCCATCGATTACGCCCATGATGCCGCCTCCCTGATCGGAACGTCCCACGATAACCTGCACTGGATTCGCGGTGGCACAGAAGATCCCGCATACCTCGGGGACATTCTTCACCTGATTCAAAATCTGGATGGGGAAAATGCCATGGAGCACTATCATGAACACATGACCGCACTGGAGCTTGAGGATGTTCTTCTCGGCTATGGATCTCAGTTCGAGATCTGTGCCGTCACTTCTGACCAGCCTCGGTCCGGATGCCTCTGCGAATGCAAGCCCGAACCGGGCACCGGGAACGGTACCGGACAGAGCTTCGTAGAGATCCTCAACGGTTTTGATAAAATGGGATTGACCGAGAATGATGTTACAGCCTTCAGGATAATCAAGTTTTACCAGTTCAATTTCAGGTCTGTCCATAGGTCCCACCTTTCATAACGGTCAGTATCTCTTCCTTTTGCTGGCTGATGGTATATCCATATCAGCTCTGTAATTAGCCACTGTCCGCCTCTTCACTTCAATTCCTGCAGCTTCCAGAGCCTGAACAAGTTTCGCATCGGACAGCGGCCTGTTCTTGTCCTCCGACTCAATGAGTTTTCTCAATTCATCCTTCGCGGTTCGGCTTGATACATCCCCTCCATCACCGGGGAGAGCCCGGCTGAAAAAGAATCTCATATCGTGAATTCCGCCGGGGGACTGAACGTATTTACCATTTATGGCTCTGCTTATGGTGGATTGATTAAAACCAAGATTATCGGCTACCATCTGCAGCGTAAGGGGCCGCATTCCTTCTATTCCGTGCTCGAAAAAATCCCTCTGATACTCCGCCAGAAACTCGCCTATCCTTGTCACGGTTTCCTGACGCTGTCTTATAGCTTTTATGAACCAGGAAGCCTTTTGAAACTTCTTCTTAACGTATTCCTTTTCCTTCGGTGAGGTATTCGGGGATTCGAGTATCCGTCTGTTCCGCGCTGAAATCATGAGGTGCGGGAATCTGTTATCATTCAGGATCGCCTCGAAATGATCATCTACTTTGATGATGATGATGTCGGGAATCACAGCGGCATTTGTAGAAGATGAAAATTCGTTGCCGGGCCATGGTTTAAGGATCGCTATCCTGTCAATTGCCTCCTGAACCTGGCGGGGCGATACTTTTTCAGCTGCTGCGATGGCTTTGATCTTTTTTTCGGCGAGTTCATTGAAATGTTCAGAAACGATCCTGTATTCAAGACTGTCATGATCGTAACCCAGTTTATCCAGCTGAATTTCAAGTGCTCCGCTGGCACTCAGTGAACCAACACCTGCAGGTTCCAGAGCACGGACTATCTTCAAAGCCTCGGGAAGGAGTTCCGGACTGCCATCCCAGGCTGACTGCAATTCCTGATCCGGCAGGGAAAGCAGGCCGTGCCTGTTCAGCGAATAGACAACATATATCACTGCCTCCTCAAGATCGCTCGGAAGCATGAGAGACCAGACCTGATCAAGAAGATACTCGTATAGTGTAGGCTCACTGGGAGGTTCAGGCATCCAGGGGTCTTCATCACCACGATAGGATCCTGTATAACTGTCCCCCGAATGCTCATCCAGCCTCTTGAGAATGTCCAGCGTGTCATCCTCCCTGCTGTCGCTTCTCTGCGGTTCCTCGTCCCATGAATCATCTATTTCTCTGGTTTCATCAGCGCTGCTCTTTTCACTTTCTCCCTTGACCTCGGACCCCTTTTGTTCCAGAAGAGGATTATCCTGGAGTTCCTGTCGGATAAGATTCTCCAGATCCATAGAGGGGACCTGAAGAATCTCCAGAGCCTGCCGTATTCTCTGCGTGAGCGCCAGCTTCTGGGTCTGGGCCAATCGGAGATTCTGATTAAACCTTAACTCCGGCATACTACAGCTTGAACCTTTCACCGAGGTAGATCTTCCTGGCTTCAGGGCTTTCAGCAAGCTCCTGGGCTGACCCGGATATAAGTATTTTGCCATCGTACATGATATATGCCCTGTCGGTTATCTCCAGGGTTTCCCTTACATTATGATCGGTGATGAGAATGCCGAGATTCCTCGCCTTGAGTTCCCTTATGATACTCTGGATATCATCAACAGCTATAGGATCAATACCTGCAAACGGTTCATCAAGGAGCAGGAAAGCGGGATCTGTCACGAGGGCTCTTGCTATCTCAACCCTTCTTCTCTCACCTCCGGACAGAGTGTACGCCTTCTGATCGGCAACTTTCTCAATGCCCAGATCAGCAAGCAGCTGAGCCTGCCTTTTTTTTCTCTCCTTCTTTCTGAGTCCTGTTATTTCCAGGATACTCATGAGATTATCGGCAACGGTCATCTTCCTGAACACGCTTGATTCCTGAGGCAGGTAACCTATTCCCAGCCTGCATCTTCTGTACATCGGCAGATGGGTCAGATTGATATCATCCATGAACACATCACCCG
>JBDLJP010000097.1:0-7537 GCA_039714295.1 Candidatus Fermentibacterota bacterium | reverse complement strand
CAATAATTTTTTCAAGGGAACACTCTTTAATTCTTTTGACAATCTCCATGGTTGAAAAAGTACCCTTGCCTGCAGCGCACCATACATTTATACCCTTTGCCACCATTCAAGAATTGCTGTATTAGATTCTGCTGGTACAATAGTCTTTTTTTTGAAAAGACGCCAGATGTCAGACGGGAGAAGCGTATCAGCAAAGCAAAATTGCTCCGGGCCACAGCCACGCCTCTCTCCTCCATCTTCGGCAGCGGTTTCCTTGTTATCGTTCCAATACTGGCTGGAGCTTCAGGAAGATATTCGATAATCGCCATGGTTGCGATTTGTGCGCTTGCATACTCCATTGGATGGATAATTCGATTCAATATTGCCAATGTCGAGCCGTTGCTTGATACGGGGAAATCGCTCAGAAGCACGTTGTATCTGGATCGCATTTCGGACATCGCACTTGTTCCGGCGTACGTTATTTCCGTATGCCTTTATCTGCGCATTCTCAGCTCTTTCCTGATGAACGGCCTGGGGCTGGCGACACAGTTCAATGAAAGGTTCCTGACAACCGGAATAATCTTACTGATAAGTATCATAGGTTTCATAAAGGGGCTCAAGGACCTGCAGAAGCTTGAGAACTGGGCCATATGGGTCACTGTGACAATAATCGTCGCAATGATTGCGGGTTTCAGTCTGCACGATATCTCTCTTCTGTCCGGGACAGGCATCCAGCTCCCGGAGAACTCCGGGCGCAGTCTGCTGCATATACTGGCCGTATTAGGCGGTACACTCATTTGTGTTCAGGGCTTCGAAACATCCAGATACCTCGGTGAAGAGTACAGCCGGGAAATGAGAATTAAATCCTGCCGTCTTTCACAGATTATCGCCACTGCTGTTTACCTTGTCTTCATTGCAGCTGCCATACCTCTGATGCATTACCTCACCGGACCCGTAAGAGATGATTCCCTTATCATGCTTGCCGGAAAAGCATCTATGCTTCTCCCGTTACCACTTATTGCCGCCGCTGTTCTCAGTCAGTTCAGCGCTTCGGTTGCCGACACGCTGGGGGGAGAAGGAAACATTGTGGAGGCTACAAGGGGGAGAATAAGCCACAAAGCCGCCTATCTGATACTTGGAGGAGGTTCGCTCATCCTGACCTGGAGCGCGAGTACCTTTCAGATAGTTGCTCTGGCTTCCAGGGCTTTCGCCTTCTACTATATGATGCAGTGCATAGTTGCTTTTTCTGTAGCAGGAACTGCTGTCCGGAAGTTCTTCATGATTCTTCTTGCTTTAGTTCTTCTGGCAATTACTCTGTTCGCCACACCCGCAGGCTGACTTCCAGGGTATTATATATTATGCTGAGAATGAGAATGTACGCTTTTAATATCCTGTTTCTGATCCCGGAGGACGCATTATGAAAACAGTTGATTACAGAAGGACTATGCAGATCGTTCTGGTATTACTATTACTCACTGGAATATTCTCCACAGCAGTAACTGCATACGCTGATCCTGCTGATTCAGCTGCAGTATTCGATCCTCATGTTCTGAGTAATATGTTCGTTTCAATATCGGAGGCGGTTGGTCCCAGTGTCGTAACAATAACATCGCAGACTATTGTAGTTACCAGGGTACCGTCGTTTCCCGATTATTCCCATCCTTATATGATCGACCCCTGGGGAGAGTATTTCCAGATGCCCCGGGAGCAGGAGTATATCATGACCGGCATTGGCAGCGGTGTCATTGTTTCGACCGATGGGATGATCCTTACCAACTACCATGTTGTGGGCGAAGCCGATGAACTTGAAGTAGTGCTTCAGAACGGAGACAGATATACCGGTGAGATTGCTGGAACTGATCCGCAGACCGATCTTGCCGTTATCAGAATAGATGCATCCGATCTTCCAGCTATTGCGGTCGGTGACAGTGATAACCTGAGAGTCGGGCAGTGGGTACTCGCGGTGGGTTCACCTTTTGCTCTCAGCCAGACTGTAACACAGGGGATAATCAGCTACATCGGAAGGTCAGATGTGGGGATGGCCGAATACGAGGATTACATTCAGACAGATGCCGCAATTAACCCGGGAAACAGTGGAGGAGCCCTGGTTGACCTCGATGGAAATCTGGTCGGGATCAATACTGCTATCGCAACCAGAAGCGGTGGCTACCAGGGTGTTGGATTCGCCATACCGGTTAATGTTGCCGTTGATGTCATGCAGGATCTGCTTACACATGGATACGCTAGAAGGGGCTGGCTGGGCGTTACAATTCAGGAGCTTACACCTGCTCTTGCCGAGCATTTCGGATTGAATGTTCGTGACGGCGGTGTTCTTGTTTCGCAGGTGCTGGATGATACCCCGGCAGGCAAATGCGGCATCCGCAGAGGGGATGTTATACTGACCATCGATGGAGAAACATTCCGGACGATAACCGAGTTCAGGAATATGGTTGCAGCTTTTGACCCGGGAAACGAGGTTGAAATCGTGGTTCTCAGGGATGGAGGACATTTGTCCATCCCGGTTTTACTTGGAGAACGGGCTGCCGATGAAGCGGTTGTCTCCTCCATACCTTCTCCATCGGATGATTTCGGATGGACACTTGAAGAACTGGACAGAGAGACTGCCCAGGCCATTGGTAATCCTTCTCTGAGAGGTGTTCTTGTTGTTGAAGTAAGTCAGTCCGGCAGAGCCCGCAGTGTCGGGATCAATCCGGGAGATGTTATTATCGAAGTTGACGGTTTTGAGGTTACTTCCCCTGAGGAACTGAGCAGATTGATCTCATCCACAGGGGATGTACTGCTTCTTGTATTGCGTCAGGGACACTCGGTTTACTTCATGATGTGATCCGGACTATTCAGCAGCTCGTTCACAATTTCAATGAAGATGTCAGCTCCCATTGATATCAGTTCATCGGGAAAGTCATACTTGGCGCTGTGCAGTGCAGGGGTATCAATGCCGGCGCCGATACCGAAAAGAGCACCGGGGTATTTCTCCGTGAAATGACCAAAGTCTTCAGACCATGGGAATGGGACATCAGGCTGTACGATTCTGAGACTCAGATTCCCGGCAGCTGATCGTATTGTGTTTACAGCTTTCACAGAGTTCTCTGTTATCGGGAATTCATCTGTCCAGCTTATCCGGCATTCCAGTTTGTGAGTTTCAGCGATAATCCTGGCAGCCTCCTCAGCTTTTCTGGAAATGATTTTCATATCCTGAGTACTGCTGGTCCTGAGTACAGCCATTACGCAGCCCTTCCCCGGGGCTGTTCCAAAGGTTCGAGAGCCCAGCAGGACATGAACTACAGTCAGCATTGCCGTGCAGTCCTTCGGCAGTGCAGATTGCGGCAGGCTGGTAAAGGCTTCAATCAACTGCGAGATAGCCTGCACCGGACTGTTACCCTTCTCCGGTTGGGATGCGTGGGAGGAAGTCCCTGTGAGTTCAACCGTGATACCTCTTGATGGAGAGGAGAAAACTCCATTCCTCAGAATAATACTTCCCAGAGGGAATCCGGGAAGGTTGTGAAGCGCAAAAACAAAATCGGGTTCAATATCCTTGAATCTGCTGTCGACAATAACTTTCCGCGCTCCTTCGCCGGTCTCTTCAGCGGGCTGGAATAGAAGAACAACTGAACCTTGGGATGGAGGGTGCTCATGCATCCGGGCGGCAACTTCCATCAGAATACTTACATGGCCGTCATGCCCGCATTTATGAGACACTCCATCTATAACTGAACTGTAAGGGATATCCATATCCTCATTTATCGGAAGGGCATCCATATCGCATCTGAGGAGGATTCTCGGTCCGGGTTCCGACCCTGTGAATTCAGCAGCAATACCTCTGCCTCCAAGGCCGGTTATAAGATTTCCGGGTTTGTATGCGGTAATGAAATCCTGTATTGAGGCGGAGGTTAAGTCCTCCTGCCCCGAGAGTTCCGGGTTTCTATGCAGCCGATGTCTGAATTCTACCAGATCTGCTTCCCGATCAGCGATACCCGCCACCCTTCAGTTCAGTATCTTCCGCCCTCTACTTCTGGTTCTTCAGAATCTTCTTCCATGTATCTCTAAGTGAGATAGTCCGGTTAAAGACGAGACTGTCTTCAGCAGAATCCGGATCCTTGCAGAAATAACCCTTTCTCTCGAACTGTACCGGTTCGCCGACGGCAAGATCCGCAGCTGAAGGTTCGATCCGGCATCCTGTCAGAACTCTTAACGATTCAGTGTTAATGGTATCAGTTAAACTGTCAGACGACAGCGGGTTTTCTACTGTAAACAGCCTGTCGTAAAGCCGGACTTCTGCCGGTACAGCATGTTCCGCTGAAACCCAGTGCAGTGTACCCTTGACCTTCCTGCCATCCGGTGTGCTGCCTCCCCGGGTTTCCGGATCGTATGTACAGATAAGCTCAATTACATTCCCGTCTTCATCCTTTAGAACATCAACACATGTAATTAAATAGGCGTACCTCAGACGCACTTCCCTGCCGGGGGCCAGGCGCCTGAATTTCCTGTGCGGCTCCTCCTGAAAATCATCTCTCTCTATGTAGAGTTCTCTTGAAAAGGGAACCATCCTGGTGCCTGCGGATTCATCCTCCGGATTATTTATGAATTCCAGTTCCTCATGCTTTTCAGCCGGGTAGTTTTCTATGGTTACCTTAAGGGGATCAAGTACCGCCATTAACCTGTGAGCTTTTTTGTTAAGGTCGTCTCTTATGCAGTATTCCAGCAGTGCCATATCAACTGTGCTGTCCCTCTTCGAAACACCGATCCTGTCTATGAAATCCCTGATCGCTTCGGGTGTGTAACCCCTCCTTCTCAGACCGGAGAGTGTCGGCATCCTCGGGTCATCCCAGCCTGAAACAAGTCCTTTTTCTACAAGTATGGCCAGCTTGCGCTTGCTCATTATCGTATAGGTAAGATTCAGTCTTGCGAACTCGATCTGCTGGGGGTGAAAGACATCAAGCTGATCGAGGAACCAGTCGTAGAGGGGGCGGTGGTCTTCGAATTCAATTGAACAGCAGGAATGAGTTATTTTCTCGATTGAATCCTCAAGACAGTGGGCATAATCGTACATTGGATAGATACACCACTTGTCTCCGGTTCTGTGATGGCTTTTCTTCAGTATTCGGTAAATAGCGGGATCCCGCATATTCATATTGGGAGAAGCCATATCTATTTTAGCGCGAAGTGTTCTGGTTCCGTCAGGAAATTCACCCGCTTTCATCCTGTGGAAAAGATCCAGATTTTCCTCCACTGATCTGTTGCGCCATGGGCTGTTCCTGCCTGGTTTCGTCAGAGTGCCTCTGTATTCACGGACTTCCTCGGGCGGCAGGTCGCACACATAAGCAGCACCCTTTTCAATCAGCTGCAGGGCGTAGCCGTACATTCTGTCGAAGTAGTCAGAGGCGTAATAGAGCCTGTCATCCCAATCGAAACCGAGCCACTTGATATCCTTAATAATTGAATCAACGTATTCAATATCTTCCTTGACAGGGTTTGTATCGTCGAATCGAAGGTTGTACAAACCTCCGTAGTCCTCCGCGATACCGAAATCAATGCAAAAAGCCTTTGCGTGTCCTATATGAAGGTAACCATTCGGCTCCGGCGGGAATCTTGTATGTACCCTGCCACCGTGTTTTCCTTCCCTCAAATCCCTTTCTACGATCTCTCTGATGAAATCAACGCTGTTTTCCTTATCTGCGGATGTCATGATGCCCCCTGCTCTGAATTGATTCATTGTTTCTGCATGGTATCATAATAAAGGAAGTATGATTCAGCAGTCCGCCTCTCTCTATATCGCTTCCATATGACAGAAAATTAAATGTGAAGCTAAATATCTATCCTTCAGTATTATGGCTCTTTTTGACTATAGTTTCCATTGACATAGTATTAAGTTAGTAGTAGTATTGACTTGCAATTATATGTACTTCTGGGGAAGGGAGTGATGAAATGGTTGATTCGTCCCTGTCCGGGATCGAAACGGAAAATAGTTCTGAAATAACCGATAGAAAATTCAGGAAAGAGCTCAGTGCCGGCACTACATCACTGGCTCTGCTGAGTGTTCTGAACCATGCAGCTGACCCGATGTACGGATACCAGATAGCTAAACTGATGGAAGAGGATGATAAGCAGAGTATGCCGCTTATAAAACATGGAGCCCTGTACCCGGTACTCAGGTCTCTCGAAGCGAACGGTCTTCTCAGCAGCACTGTTGAACCATCCGTAGCAGGTCCCCCGCGGCGTTACTATGAAATAACAGAGAAAGGTCGCGACGCTCATGCACGCTGGGTGATGATCTGGAAAAGAACATGCAGACTGATTGAAAAGATACTTGGAGGTGTCCCAGATGATAAAACTGATTGATGACTACCTGAACGCTTTCAGAGAAGAATTAAAGGGGAGCGACAGAGCAACGATTCAGGACGCTCTGTCCGACGCGGAAGACCACCTGAGTACCGCTCTTGATACTGAGCTGCTGGAGAATCCAGAGGAGACGCAGGAAGTAGCTGTCAGGAATGTCATCAGCAGGTACGGTGAACCGAATGAAGTAGCGGAACACTATCGTAATGTTGAAAAATACACTACTCCCGCTCTCTCTTCGAATAGGCCGGTAAAAAAAGGATTAGCTGCATTCTGCGGGATAATAGCAGATCCTTCCGCCTGGGCTGCACTGCTATACATGATCCTTTCGCTTGCTACAGGTATCGTTTACTTCACATGGGCTGTGACAGGTATTTCAGTTTCGGCAAGTTTATTGATTCTGATAATAGGTGTACCTCTGGCCTGGCTGTTCTTTCTTTCATTCAGGGCGCTTGCTTTCGTTGAGGGAAGAATAGTGGAAGCGCTGCTGGGCGCTAGAATGCCAAGGAGGGCTATCTTTGTGAGCAAGGGCACTGGCTGGTGGGGAAGTATAAAGGGGATATTCTCAACTGGAAGTACCTGGTCTTCATTTATATACCTGATACTCATGATGCCCCTCGGAGTGCTGTACTTCTCCGTTTTCATTACACTTACAGCGGTATCGCTGGGATTGATCGCTGATCCCGTTTTTGAACTGGTTCTGAAAATACCATTGTTCGATGTTCCTGAAGCATGGTGGACCCCTGTCTGGCTTATGCCAATTGTTGTCCTGGCGGGAGCGGTATTATTTCTGTCAACCCTGCATCTCGCAAAAATCGCAGGAAGATTGCACGGAAGGCTTGCCAGAACCATGCTGGTGAGCGGATGAGAGGGAAGAACGCTGATATGCGTTAATCGATCTTCGGCTTGAATCCTCTTACACAGAAGAAGTGAGAACCGCTTATTCCGTGGTAGTAAGATCTGTTTCCGAGCTGTTCCAGAACCATTGCTTTCCACTCTTCACTTCTGGCATCATTGGATTTCATATACCTGTAGAAGGTGGACAGGGATCCACCTCCGGCAAGGAAAGTCTCTCTGTATCTCCTGCGGAGCAGCTTCTTCGTTTCCTTATCGTTATCCTCGATGTTCTCCCGCATCTTTTCAATACCGTACTTCTGGAGTTCCGTTTCGTAAGGCGGATGAACAAAACGGGGGGAGTCATTGT
>JBDLJP010000096.1:0-7538 GCA_039714295.1 Candidatus Fermentibacterota bacterium | reverse complement strand
TTCATCAGGTCCGCATCCCGCGAATAGCCAAACGATCAATGATGCCAGTAAAATTCCAGCTGATGATGTTGTAAGTTCCATTAGTCCACGGAACCCCCTGTGAGAAATGTAACCATATCTGGTTATGTGAAGTACTCAGCACATTATTCCGCTGGATTTGGATTCTCCGGTTTTGCCTCAGACTCTGGAGAAAACGGCCAGGGCTTTCTGTCTGTGCTGTAGGACAGGAATTCGATGATTTCCGCTGCGTATATGCTTAGGTCTTTGCCGAAGTCTTTCACATTATCGTTAGGTTTCCGGTTAATCAGTGTGCAGATAAACTGGAACAGCGCAATGAATGCAACCAGTACAGCTACGAATCGCGCTGCAATAAAGAAAACTATCATGAAAAGACCGCGGATCAGATCCTCAGTAAAATCCCTTTTGGCACATATCTTTCCCATCGCACGATCTCCTTACATATCATAGTTTTACCACCCCGCCAACAGATATCCAGAATCAGATTAGTGGATGGACCACTTTATCCAATGATCAGGAGTGCGATATAAGGAACCAGACAGAATACAAACAGAACTATCTTGTATAAGCCTAGGAACGAGTAGATGACAATATTGAAGGCCTCTCTCGGCATTTTAAACCATCTGCTGTGAATCCGGTAGATCAGATTACCGGCAAATGTCAGTCCCAGAGATGAGAAAATCAGCAAACCCCCGTTCAGGATTGTGCACCACATGAAAAACGTTCGGAGTGTTATTAAGTCCATTATATTCCTCCTTCTTAATAGTGTAAATGAATATGCAGATTCTGAATTTATAAACCTGTTATCCATACATAGAGTATTCGCACTGATCATGTTTTGTCAAGTCAGTAAGCAGAGGTGTTCAAACCGTATTCTATCGAGTCGGGACTGAAGCGTTAGTCAGCTTCAACGAGAGTAAGCATGTATATCTTCTGGTACTCTTCAGGTGATCTGTCATGCCCCAGGAAACCATGTTCATCCCCTGTGATTTGCCAGGTGTTAAGATCGGCGGGGTGTCCATCTGATTTCGCCTGCCGAGACTGAATCTTAGATTCTTTTGCGAATTTTCACATCTTAGGATACGGATCAGTAACCGGTTTTGATCCTTCCCCATGTATCGGGTTCCAGAGCCAGAGTTAACAACTCGATCTCTGTGGAAGCGTATGCAGCATGATATGAGGTGAAATCATCAGCCCCGTTCTGTCCTCTGGCGAGTATGACGGCGTACATATTGCCGGGGTCGAGTACTCTGTCGTATACGTCTCCTGAATTGAGAGGAATTGTGAACTGAATCTCAGTGGTTCCACCGGATTCTGATCCACCATCTATCGTGAAATCGTTTGTCCCTCCCAGTGATGTGTCCGCCGCATGTGAAGTGGGAGCTACACCGAAATCATCCCTGATGTAAACCGATGCACCCGAAACGTACCCGATGAGGATGTTACCATTCTGCATTCCCGCAGTAGGATCAAATCCTACGGCTACCCAGCCCGTAGTAGGAGCACTGAGCTCAACAGACAATTCCGTTGCCGATGTTGTAGCCCATCGCAGTGTAAATCCGCTGACATTCACTTCCTGCCATTCCTGAGCAACGACAACACCTGAAAAGACAGCCGCAATCGATAGAACAGTAAATACAACCTTCATTATACACCTCATTCTTTGTTATGTCGCTAACATTTTCCAGTTTTCATCGCATTGCGCAATCCATACTTCAGTATCAACCGACTCGGCGCGATTTAAAGAACTGGCTTTTAACCCAGGGCCAGTTCAGTGTAAGATGAATTGCAATGAACAAAAGCAGGAGCCCACCTGCTATAGGATGGGCTGCTTTGAAATGTGTGTACATCTCCGCTCTGAAAAATCCTGTCACACCTTGGTACACAGCAAGAAGCAACATAATCGGGTTTACTACTTTAAGCGCAGTCTGTTTCTTCACCACCACTCCAATCTCAGCAAATACTGCTTATATTTACATAGTAATATAGTAGGAATATATTCCATTACAGTTCCATCTTCAATGAGTAAGAAACAAGTGGAACCAATATTAGTTCCCGGGCATTCATTAGTATCGAACCAGATGAAAGGAAAACAATGACAACATTCAAAGCGATTCAAGGTGCGCCACTGTTACTCTTTTGTGCGGTACTGATTCTGGGATGTGGATCGGAAGCATCCGGAGAGGAGCCCGAAGGGCAGCCCGAAACAGAAGGCTTATCCTCTGCCAGCATACGCATTGATGATTTCCAGATGACCTGGAGCGTAGAGGAATCGAATCTCGAAATATCTGCTTCCGCCCCGACTACAGGATGGGTTGCTGTTGGATTTGAACCTTCTGCGGCAATGAAAGATGCTGATATAGTAATTGGATACGTTGCAGGCGGAGAGGTCTATCTAAGAGATGACTGGGGGGATAATTATACATCTCACAAAGCTGACATCGACCTCGGTGGTACGGATGATGTAACAGCTGTATCGGGATATGAGGATGGCGGGTTCACAGGAATCACCTTCAGTATTCCTCTGTCATCAGGGGATCAATACGATCATGTACTGGAAGAAGGCGGTACGTATACCGTTATACTGGCTTACGGTTCAAACGACGCGGATGATTTTGATGGGCTTCATGAATGGGTGGAAACAGTTGAGATAGAGCTGGGGCAGTAAGCCTTGAAAGGGAAAATTATGACCATGAAATTACTGAAAAGGAATGTCATTTCTGTCGTACTTCTCGCAGCGGTTGTTCTCGCAAGCTGTGGAAGTGACGTTACAGGACCATCCGAAGGAGAAGGTGACTGGCTGGAATACACTGTTGATGACTTCACCTTTGAATGGCTGGTGGAGGACTCATTGAACACTATCAGGATTAAGATTACCGCTCCAACCACAGGCTGGGCAGCAGTCGGTTTTGATCCGGCATTAGTAATGAATGAAGCAAATCTGATCATAGGGTACGTTTCAGGCGGATCGGTGAATATCAGGGATGACTACGGCACCGGACAGTTCTCACATGATGCCGATACTAACCTCGGTGGTTCGGATGATGTAGAAACGATCTCAGGCTCCGAATCCGAAACGAACGTAGAAACCACTCTTGAATTCAGAATACCTCTGGACTCAGGGGATCAGTACGATAAAGCTCTTGTTGATGGAAATACGTACACTTTTATCTTCGCATACGGAAACAACGACGCTGATGATTACACATCCGCGCATGCATGGGCCGAATCCGCTTCTCTGGAACTATGATTACATGAATCCAATCGGGAGGTTAAAATGAAACTGATCATTCCGGCGGCTCTCATACTTCTATGCGCAACAGCATCAGGCTATGGAGGTGCCTTCCAAAACCTCCAGTCTTCCGTCTCCGACATCTCTGCGGGGGATTTCGAGTTCTCGATGAATCACCGATTTATCGGGGCAGCCATGAAGGACGATCCGCTTGATTCATTCTTCGGACTGGATGACGGGGCGAATGTAAGATTCGGTCTCCGGTACTTCCCAATTAACGATTTATACATAGGATTTACTCACACCAGATTCGGACACATGAACACTATCACAGCGGGTTGGGAGCACACAATCTCCCTGCTTAACACCGAACTAGGTGCAGTGGCAGGATACAGCAGTCTGAAAATGACCTCTAACTCGGACTGGGAAGGCGGTATTGTCGCTACCATATATGTGTCTGCCTGGTTCCTGTCCGGCAGGATAAGACCGGTTTTCAACTACGCTTTTGACGGCTACCAGGATGAAAGCGGTCCCGGTCTGGGACTGGAGATATCAGCTACGGGCAAGATAAGCCTTATGGGAGAATTCTTCCCATACACAGGCAACGATGATCCTGAGGACTGTTTCTCGTTCAGCGGCAGTTACAGCACATGGGGGCACCAGTTCATGCTCGGATTTACAAACAGCGCCTCGATCGGACCGCAGGGGCAGCTGAGCGGTTCATCAACAAGTGATTTGTCTGTTGCCCTCTCAATCCGCAGACTGCTATAGGGATTTTGGAGAAACACCCCTGCTGATCCCTCACCGAGAACTTGCTTGACCTGCCCGAAGATACTGAACTGCTTAGAGATCTGTTCTTCCCATGAGAAAATCCTCATAGGGAATATAGAATCCCGGTATTGAGCTGAAATAGAGTATCAGTCCATCCGTATAAACTCTGAACCTGTCCAGCAGTGGCATTGAATCATCAGCAATCGATACCCCCGGATCGAACAGTTCCCTTATGGTGATATCCGTATAGTCTCTTTCTGTACTGTCGGGCAGTTCGTCCATCCACTCGATTGTGAAGCAGACACTCTCGAGTACTCCATCTTCGTAGGCTTCATCCACCCTAAGACAATCGGAAAGGTAAATAACAGCCTGATTATGATCGATGTAGAGCGTATCCTCACCCACAACACCTGCAGTGAGAATCAGAATGAGGAACAACATCATTTTCCTGCCTTGCTGCTTTTCTCTCTGTATAAATCGCTGAATGTCCAAAGACATTCCTCCTGCGCAGCGGTTTCAACAGCACGCGGATTCATTTCTCTGATTGCTCTGATCGCTCCATCAGCTGAGAACCCTTTACTGATCAGCCAGGCTGCACCGAACGTTCCCGTCCGTCCCGAACCGCCCTGGCAATGGACAAGAACCGCACCTGCTGATTCGCGCACAATTGCAATGAACTCCATGAGCTGCCCGATTGAAGGTGGTGAATAATCCCTTACTGATATGGAATGGCGATACTGCAACTTACCAACCCGGAATATTTCATCAGAGTAAGCAGGAACCTGTTCTGTTTCGTCAAGCAGAGAGATTACCGTTGTGATACCAAGTTTAGCGGCATTGCTCAATTCCCGGTCGGAAGGATTATGGCTTCCCGCAAGAACTCCTTTCTCTATCCACCACATCATTCCCTCTGCCCCCCTCTCACTATCAGCCAGGCTTTGCAGGCTGTCGGGATATCTTCTTATCTGAGTACAGTGAAGCGTGAACCGGTCGTCTGGTTTCCCGATTCAATCATCAGCAGATACACACCGTTCGGAGCGCTTGCCGGAACTGTCCAGCTCAGCTGGCAATGACCCGATTCGAGATTATCGACTTCGAACTGATCGATCCGGCGCCCTGTGAGATCTAAGATCGTAACTTCAAGTGATCCGGAGGGAATATCTGCCGATAAGTTCAGACTTCCCAAAACCGGATTCGGGAAGATTCCCCTCACAGACAGAATACCCGGGCTTACAGCTTCAGTGGAGATTCCTATTCCTGTAAGATTTATGAGGTTCATGCACAGCATTATGTTCATGAATCTGCATTCAGCGCTGAATTCAACGATTGCAGCTGAATCGTTCTGGCTTCCCCAGAACCCGGCGTCATCAACCTCAACACCATAAGTAAGGCATGTTTGATGTTCCGAATTTTCGTATGACCAGTCACATGCGTCACCATTTGCCGAGAACAACTCTCCAATTCTTCCGAATGTATACCCGTTCTGCGCGGTCATCGCTGAGGCCCAGCTCTGAAATGTACTCTGATGAGGTGTAGCCTGATTCACGTGAGCCCAGGGGTATATGAGCATACCTCCATAGGAATGGTAGTGCATTGAACCGATTGGATCTATAGTATTGGTGAAAGTGCGGATAACCTCTGTTTCGGGTTCTGAGAAAGCTGACTCTCCCCTGTAGGTTGCATCGTACGGGTAGGGACTGGAGCCAAAATCATCGTATCCCCACATATACCCGAAATTCCTGTTCAGATCGATGCCGGATGAGGGTACAGGAGTGGTAAAGTTCATATTTTTCCGCTGCATATTGCCGCCGGTCATGTTATCTTCATATCCATCAGGATTCACAATTGGAATTATATAGATCTCGGAGTTGTCCAGGATGAGGGTGGCCATTGTATCATTGTTGTACTCGGTAGCCAGCCACAAACCGAAATCGGCCAGTACCGAGTTGGTTGCGGGTTCCCGGGCATGTATTAGAGAGTTGAAGAAGATAGCGGGTTTATCCGGGGGACCTGCTGAGCTTGTAATACAGATGGAGTAGATGTCTCTGCCATGGAATGACTGTCCCTGGGTAACAGGAGACTGCACAAGGTCCGGATGCGCGGCAGCGAGACCGGTCCAGAATGTCCAGGTTTCCTCCGGGTCCAGGTACTCACCGGCGTCATCCGTATTTGAAGGCAGCAGTCTTACCCATGATTCCGGTAGAACCCGGATGGTTGCCGCCTTGTCCTCCAGAGTAGACAGATAGGATTCGTCAATGACTACGTCGATGTAGTTCCCGCTATGATCGACTGTCGCGATATCGTAACCGTCGGCAATAAGAGACTCAATCGAGCAGCCGCGGAGTTCGAAAAGTCTGACCATGACTTCCGATGCCCCCGCACCGGATACAATTAAAACAGATACAATCAGAAACAGAAATTTTATCCAATGTATTTTCATATCAATTCTCCTTTTATGCGAACAAAAAATCAGGAATCATATATTGGCGAATATACACAAATGCCCCGGAATGCAAGTACTTCATATCAGCTAAGAAAGACTGTCATACAGATAACCTGAATCATCTCCTCCTGTACATTACCGCTGGGGATGTTACATATTCTGAATAGACAAAAGGATTTCAGAATGAAAAAAATATTCGATTATTCAGTGTTCTCGCTGTATACTGTGTTACTGGTCACTGTCATAAACGCCTCCGAACCGATTGTTCTTGCGGATTCCCTCTCAAATTACAGCAGTACATTTGAAGTTCTGGAGAACGGAACTGCGCTGTATATAAATGATGATGGGCAGCTCACGATTGTGAGTACTGATACTCCGATGAAGACCAGAGCATTCCTGGATGACTGGAAGCCGGAAGAGTACGGATGGGCAAATCCGGGCAGAGTGTATGATTTCGCCTTAAGCCCCGATGGAGAACATATCTGTTTCCTCCAGCAGGTATCAGTTCCAGACAGCCTTCAGACCGGGGAACAGTACATACCGGGGCCGGTGCTGGTAGCTGTGTGCGGAGCCGATGGAACAGATCCAAGACCTCTGGTGCTTTCATTTGAAGTGGGCGGCGGACCCCATTTCAGTTTTACACAGGATTCAAGATACATTTTCGGTTCCCCCCTCATGGATTGCCTGCCGACTCCTGAAGACTTCGCATCTTTCGTCACAAGGGAGAACGATGATGATCTGATCGAAGGTTTCATTATTGATGTTCAGGACGGTACAAGGAGCGGAGGTAACGGAAGTATTCTAGGTGACGGGTTCTACAAAAATCCATGGTCCAATCTCATCGCCACTGGCAGCTACCCGACGAATATGATTACTGATGTTGTGACACAGGAAGTGTTTGTGCACGATACGACCTGTTCAAACCAGGAAATAATCAACACCTGGGTTCTTCCCGATGCAGGTCTTGCGGAAAACAATAACCGGCAGATCCTTCGGTTTTACGATGGAACCGAAGTTATTAATCCGGGTGAACCTGTTTCTGTATTCGGCAGGCTTGAAGACGGGCGTTACATC
>JBDLJP010000095.1:0-7658 GCA_039714295.1 Candidatus Fermentibacterota bacterium | reverse complement strand
CTCTGCCGCGGGTTCAGGCTCGGGTTCTTCCACGGCAGGCTCCTCTGCCGCGGGTTCCTCGGGTGAGTTGAAAATAGACTCCAGTGTTTTACCGGAGCTGAAAGAGAAAGGCTCTTCTTTATCCTTCTCATCTGTAGATTCTTCAGGCTCTGCAACAACTTCTGTTACTTCCTCTTCGATATTGGATGATGTGCCGAATATCTCATCGAGGGTTGTAGTAGGCTTCTCTGGGGCTTCACCATCTTCAGAATCTTCAAACGCTGACTGAAGGGTCTCGGCAGTAGATACACCTATATTTTCCAGCAGTTCTGAGGAGTCATCTATTTCCTCTACTGAATCGCCTGCTAACCCGATATTCTTCAGCAGTCTTTCAACGTTTGTATCTTCATCTTCGGAATCAGCAAACAGTTCTTCGGACGGGACATCCGGGAATACCTGCATTCCATCTTTAAATTCGTCCCCTTCCTCATCAATAACTGTTTCCATGAGACCATCACTCCGGTCGGTATCGAAAACATCTTTTAGATCGACCCAGGAATCCTTAGTTCTGCTTTCAATTCTCTTCAAGGCTACCTTTGCAGCATGATTATCGGGTTCGTCATCCAGCACTACAGTGTAATTATCCTTTGCCAGCTGATATTCGCCCAGTTCTTCCAGAACCTGAGCAAGCCTGAAATTATTGCTGACATTTCCCTCATCGAGTGTTAAGAGTACTTCAAGCTGTGATCTTGCTTCTGACCACAATTCCATACTCATGCATGTATCGGATAGAATAGATCTGGCTCTGGGTCTGGTAGCAATCAGAGAGATAGCCTTCTGAAGCAGTTCCCTGGCCTGTTCAGGAGAATCCTTGGCAAGATAGGCCTCGGCATCCGTACACAGAGTATTATAAGTTTCACCAGTAAATGTATCAGACATATTTCCTCCCCGATAAAGCACTGTATCTGTCGGCATAACAATATACTGCAACCAGCAGTTCGGCTGATCTCTGACTACCTGCTAAACTGTTATGCCAGGCAGGTGGCGGAGAGAGAGGGATTCGAACCCTCGAGAACGAATACACGCCCTACACGGTTTCCAACCGTGCTCCTTCGACCAACTCGGACATCTCTCCGCATAAACACAAACTGCAAAAATAAACAATGATACAAAAGTAAATATCCGATGATTCTTGCAGGCTAATTGATAGACAATATTAGAAAAAGTGTCAACTTGCACATATTCCACCCGGCAACCGTGGTCGGATCTGATATCTTAACAATTTTCTTTGTTACAATAGCAACGAACGTTCAGATGTCAGGTTCGACCCCCGGGCACCTGAGATTTTCAAGGTTCTGCCCGGCGATGGGTACAAGTTCAAACATCTCCTTCAGATCGATACATGGAAATTCCACGCAGTCAGCGCAGGTTGCAATACTCCGCTCCACCGCACAGAGGCGTATGGAACACTCGAAACAATGTGAAAATTGTATGCCTTCCTTTGATTTGCATCCCATACAGCTGATTTCATCCGGACTGAATTCCGTATTGTATATCCCGGACCACTCCTTCGCAATCTTCTCTCTGGAATGCTCAGATCCGCTGAGAGTTGCGAGATATGCCGGGCATTCAGCACAATTCAAACCGCAATAAGCTATCTGAGACAGCTCATTCCCCGTTCTGAAGCCTGTCTTTCAATTCATGAACAAACCTGGAAACAGGTAAGCCCATCACATTGAAATAGCATCCTTCAATTCGTTCCACAAGCAGACTTCCGAATCCCTGTATACCATATGCGCCTGCCTTGTCAAATGGTTCTCCGGTGGAAATGTAGGCATTGATCTCATCCGTTCCGAGGTTTCTGAACAAGACCCTGGTCTCCTCAACGAACTGTACTTCAATTTCCCTTTCCGGCCACAGGATACATACTCCGCCGAAAACAGAGTGCCATTCACCGGACAACCTGGCAAGCATCTCCATTGCCTGAACTTTGTCATCAGGCTTCCCAAGGAGTTCATCACCCAGCGCAACCATCGTATCCGCACCCAGGACAGGACCACCGCTGATGGAAGAGAGAACATTCTCCGCTTTCTTTCTTGCCCAGTACTGAACGATAAAACCTGGTGCCCCATCCATCCCTGTTTCGATCACATTTCCGGGAATCTGCACAAACGGTATACCAGCCATCTCGAGAATGACCTTCCTTCTTGGAGATTTGCTGGCAAGCACAAGTGGAGAGTCGACAGGATACCACCACATTCTAAACTGACCGCTCGGATGGAGAATCTATCATGATGGTAACCGGTCCATCATTTACAAGATCAATTTGCATCATTGCTCCGAATACACCCGATCGAATTTTGAGACCCGAGTGGGACATGATCTCTTTGAAGAGTTCATAAAGAAGGACGGCTTTTTCAGGAAGAGCGGCATTCATGAAACTGGGACGTTTCCCCTTCCTGGAATCTGCATGCAGCGTAAACTGGCTTACAATCAGTATATCTCCGCTGATATCACTGACTGAAAGGTTCATGCTGTTATTTGAATCCGGAAATATCCTCAAGCCGGATATCTTCCTCGACATCCACTCAAGATCCTCTTCGGTATCCGACCTGCCGAAGCTTACGAGAGCAAGCAATCCAGGTCCTATTTCTCCTGCAATAGCTCCCTGTACCGATACGGACGCTCTGGAAACCCGCTGCAGCAGTGTTTTCATATACTGTTTTCTTCATCCGGTGCGACCAGTTCCTCATTGATGGAACCCGGTATGCCAGCCGCTAATGCGACGACTGTCCCTGCGATACTGCCCAGGGCAACGGGGAGACCCGCCAGCTGAATGTATCTTCCCAGCCTCAGGCGTCTCACGGATCCTGTTCTGTAAGCTGTCAGGCGCAAAATAGACCCTGATGCGAAAAGAGCAACACCTCCCCATCGAAGAAGCCAGGGGGGTCCGTATGCGGTCAGTCCCAGAAGAAAGCTGTCGACTGCGCTGACAAGCAGAACAGCATAGAATACCGTATAGGGAAGGCTGGCCGAACCCGCCCTGTACTTCGATTCAGCTGCGCTCCAGAAAAGGTAAAGCAGCACGGTGACTCCGCATATCTGGAATTCCCTTGAATGCAATGGCAGTGCGGACGGGTCGATTACACCCAGCAGCCACAATACACCTATCAGAGCCAGTACCGTTATTGATCGAAAAACCATGAGATATTAAGAACCCCCGGGCAGTCATCCTCGCCGGGAGCAGCGCCGGGCGAGTTATGAAGACATATGCCTTGCATCAGATTTATTATTCTATCTAACCAGTGAACACTTCAAAAGATCCGCGTTATCACCTGTTCTCAGGAAGACAATATATACACCGGATGAAGCTGGACTGCCATCATCGCATGTTCCATCCCAGTAGAAGGCCTCACCGGGAAGGGGTGCTCTGAATGAACCGGGTCCGATATCGCTTCTTACAGATTCGTATACCATCTGTCCTGTAAGATCGAATACAGTCAATTCTGCGTCCACCGGGCCATTCGTAAGATCGAAACCGATATAAACCCCTTCAGTTGAAGGGTTGGGATAGATGGATGGTGCGGAAGCGGAAAGCATCTGATCCACAAATACCTCCAGTTCTACTCCTTCAGCACAAAGGGCGCCGGTTACAGGTATCACATAACCGCTTCCCCCGCCGTCAATTAACGAATACTCCCCAAGCCCTCCTGGACAGAAAGCAAACCATCCTGACAGGTTCGTCTCTAAAAGGTATACAGAATCACCCATGATCAGAGTCAGTGGATATTCCGGCAGATACTCTCCGTTGAGACTTGATCTGACCGATCCTGTAACGGAATGATATTTCAAGGCATCATAGGCGTTGATGATGCCGTATCCTGCGCTGTTGTCCGGTGAACTGCTCTGACAGGCGGTTAATCGGAGTATTTCCATGATCTCGATCATTGACCACTCCGGATGAGCTCCTGATAAAGCCGCAGCCGCGGAGGATACAAGGGGCGCCGCGAAGGAGGTGCCGTCTCCTATGGAGTATCCGGATGTGCCCTGATACGCAAGACTGACATCGTCCCCGAGGGCACATGCGTCCGGCTTAATCCGTCCATCGAATGTTGGCCCTCTTGAGGAGAATTGAGCTACATCTCCGGATGCGTCAACGGCTCCCACAGCGAAAACGGAATCACCGTCGGATGGAGCCAGAAGGGAACCCGGGTCAGGGCCTGAATTACCGATGGCGTTGAATACTGCCACCCCCCTTGAAGCAGCAGCATCGGCAGCTACAGTGGTTACAGCGGTATTCCCGTCAAGATCGGAGTAGGTGTACCAGTCGATGTATGCAAGAGAACTGCTGATGATATCGGCGCCGTTCAGTTCAATCCATTCGAGTCCTGCAACCCAGTAATCTTCCTCTGCCTGGTATTCATCGCTGATATCTTCAGTTTTCGCAAGGATGAACGATGCGTCTGGAATACCGCCGCAGAACTCATTCTCTACATGGCCGCCGAGGATCGACAGAACCGCGGTACCATGATCCGATTGACCGGGCGGATCACCCGGCTGCTGCGAGGGGTCACTGTCATCGTCTACGAAATCGTACATGTGAAGAACTGAAATATCCTGGAATACATCGTGAGTGAGGTTGAAGCCCGTATCAAGGATACCAACAACAACGCTGTCCCCGGTCCAGCCGCGGATGTGCAGTTCATCCAGCCCTGTCTGCGCAAGCTGAGCTGCAGTAACTCCAGCAGAATTCCCAGGGTAAGTATGGAATTCGGGCGTGCGGAATGTACTGGAGGCTACAGGCCATACATGATCAACGAAAGGCAGAGCAAGAATTTCTTCTAAACTGCCGTCTGCGGTACTGATGCTTACAGCGTTAAGAAACCTTGACTCGGTTCTTACTGCCAGGCAGGCAGGATTATCAGCCACCTGCTCTACATAGCCGGACCATGGCTCAAGATCCAGTTCATCCGCTTCAAAAAGACCGGCTGCAATGCGTCTTTCGTGAGAAGGCGAATTCAGGAGTTCTGAAGATCTGACTTCAAGCCTGTATTCAAGATCGGGACCTCTGTCAGAGAAAAAGACCCACCAGGCTTCAGAAGGAACATAACCGATGGAGATCAGGATGCTGCCCAGAAGCGCCAGATGATAATTCACTGCAGACTGCAATCAGGATTAAGTGTCAGAGAGATCCCACCACTGCCAGATGTACCATTCACCCGTGGAATCCTCGCGGCAGATGAAGAGAGCCGAACCGGATGCCCTGTACCCTTCAGTATGAGCCGCATCCGTATATACCTTCAGATCAAAGGTTCGCGGCAGCTGCAGTGACAACCCGGTGGAATCACCTGTCCAGGGACTCTGCTGTGTTCCGGATAGATTGAGTTCTATTGAGGAAACATTGTTGAACATCAGGATATGAAATGCTTCCTCCAGATCAAGACCCCAGTATTCATCGATTATGCCGTCGCCGTCGTAATCATCCCAGTCGATCTCCTGAAGGTGAAACTCAAAATCATCTCTGAAACAGTTAAGATACTGACCGATATCACGGCTGATATATGCGTATTCAAGATTCTCGAGAACTTTGTATGCGCTGTCCACGGGATTGTGGTACTGAATTGTAGTACCGGGCACAGATTCGGGTGCGAACGGGTTCCAGCATCCTGAAACGATAACAGCTGTAACAACAGCAGAAACTATAAGTGTATTTATTCTGATATTTCCAGTCATAATATTTTTTATTTCCTTGCTCATGAGAGAACACACCTCCGATTCATATGGTATTAACACCACAACAGGAAAATTGTTCCTGAGCAGCGCTGCGTCAAGGATAAATGAAATCAGTTGACGACGGCATCCGATGTCGTCATTTTTAATCAGGAGGGTTGATTGATTAATATTATATTTTGTTTGTTAATTTCAGTTTTCGGCCAGGTTTCAACCGTGGATCAGGCTATCGAGCTTTATCTCATGGGGGATATGAACAACAGTATTTCAGCTCTGGAAGATCTCATGAGCGGAGGTACATTATCCCTGGACGAGAGAATCCGGGCCTACCACAGACTGGGTGCCGCCTATTTCGGAATAGGAAACCTCACCAGAATGGAATCCGCATTCAACAGCCTGCTCCAGCTTGACCCTTACTACGATCTCGGCCCATGGGAGAATCCCCGGCTTCGAACTATGCTCGAAAATATCAAGCAGGAAAGCATGTCAACTGTTCTTGTTCAGGGAGAACCAGCCGGGGCTCTGGTTTTCATAGACGGTGAATATGCCGGTTCGGCTCCCTACATCAAGGATAATCTTCTGAGCAATCGGACCTACACTATCACAATAGCTGCGGATGGTTACGAGTCTGTCGTCCAATCCTGCAATACTCTTCCCGGTCAGCTGCATACGATGACCTATCAGATGGATACTCTTTCCTTATCAACCGGGGTTGCCCTGCTTGATTCCGTTAATACAGTCGGAGTATCAGAGCATATTCTGCATCCGGATATCATCTCACCGGATACCTCAGTTGCCGTCAACGCATCAACTTCGGATACAATGACCCTTGATCAGCTTACCGCACTTCTCGAGGGCGGTGTAGAGATGACATCTCTTGGCGGTGTCGGTCCTCTATCAACCGATACGGAAGATTACGAAGTCGCCGGCACAAGTCAGGGACTTCTGGGAGATCCCAGCGGAACTGATAATACAGGAAGCATAATTGAAACGGCGTCAGATAATCCGGCGAGGATGGTTTTTTCAGATGTCAGCATAGATGCGGGAAACGTACTCCAGACAGATCCGGGCTCTTCATACGTATCCAGAACCGCAGGCGAAGTTCGTGAAGTCCTGACATCCAAGGAAAGCGCAGTGATATTTATCTATAACAAGCATCTGAGGGCAGACCCAATGCTATCCGGAACCGTTATGATCGAAATGATAATCGAACCAAGCGGCCGTGTTTCCAGCGTTTCTATTCTGGATTCAACAACGATGAATCCGGCATTCGATCTTGAGCTTGCAGCAGCAGCGGAAACCTGGAGATTCGGTGCTGTGGATGAGAATGAAGGACCTCTTCCAGTTGTATACCCATTCCATTTTTCACATTGATCCCGCGGGTTGAATAATTTACATTGAATGCAGGGATTCCATAATGCAGCCACAAGAATCACAATCAAGATAGTACGGAGGATGTTTTGAGTGAGAAGAGAGTAATTGAGATACTGAAATCATGTGACGCTCTGCTTGAAGGACATTTCAGATATACATCGGGACGTCATGGAAATCAGTATTTCGAGAAAATCCGCATCGTTCAGGAGCCGCAATTTGTAGATGAGCTGGGCAGGATGATGGCTGCTGAGATGGATGATATAAGAGAGAACATCGATCTGGTTTGCGCTCCCGCATACGGCGCCGTGGTTTTCGGATACGCAACTGCCCTTCATATGGGCAAACGATTCGCTTTCCTACAGAGGGACAGCGAAGCGAAGATGTCTGTCAGGTCAGGTTTCAGCAATCTGATCCGGGGGAGCAGGATACTTCTTGTGGAAGACGTCTGCACTACCGGAGGCAGTATCACAGAATCGCTTGAAACCCTGAATTCCGCAGGAGCGGAAGTTGTTCAGATCGGTCTGATAGTAGACAGAACCGCCGGCAGACTGAAATTCAACTCTCCATACAGAGCT
>JBDLJP010000094.1:0-7730 GCA_039714295.1 Candidatus Fermentibacterota bacterium | reverse complement strand
GTATCGAAATCGGTTGTGGCTCTCTGTCCCATCTCGGAGTAGATCTCGTTCAGGTCGAGAAGGAGATCATGTGTTTCTGAATCCATCTCAACAGCATTAAGCCCCACTGCCTGAGCTTCGCGCAGTATGATGGGATAGGAATGGGACGGATACCATGAGTTCAGGGCGTGGGATATCTTCTCTATGGTTGCCTCATCCTTCACATGAAAGCTCAGGATATCTCTTGAGAGTTTCACGGAGAGGGAGTTGGACCTGTCCGCATCGCCTATCACCAGCGGGTGAATGTGCTGGAAGAGCGACTGGAATGGATTGTCGGCATGGGAATCCTTCTCGTCCCTCCAGAGTTTTATGACCCTGTTCAGGGCATCGAGGCTTACACTGACGCGGTTGTTATCCCTGTCCAGCGGTGAGAGCTTATGTGTAATCGAAGTATCCACTGCGGTAAGGTAAGCCATGGGACCCATCACTATCCTGTCCGCTCCCAGTGCTATCATTGTTGCCGCTGAAGCGCATTCAAGAGGGATGAGGGTGATAAGCTCGTCGCAGTACCTCCGTAGGAGGCTGACTATTCTAAGGCTTGCCTGGCCGTTGCCGCCGTTGGATTTCAGGAAGAGGTAGAGCCTCTTCTTTGGTCCCGTGCGTTCCAGCATCTGGTAGAAACCCATCACATCGTTACTGCAGACACTGCCGCCCGGGTTGTTCCAGTAGGTTATCAGGTCTCCGTCAAGTTTATCGTCGATCTCTTTGATCAGCTTCTGTGTCCTGTCGAACAGCACCGGCGGCTGCTTCAGTACAGGAGCTTTTCCGCCTGGCTGTGCTTTACCGTTTGTCAAGTCAACTCCTCCAAAGTGCTAAGTATACGATCAGCTGCATGCGGATCTTACTGCGAGTAACCGTAATACTCCGCAGCCTCGTAATCCTGCTGTGCTCCTGAATCATCTCCGAAAATCTTCCTGGCCATGGCTCTGTAGTAATAGACCTGACCGTCTTCGCTATTCAGCTGCAGGGATCGGTCGAAATCGGCCAGTGCCGCTTCCCAGTCTTCCATATACGTGTACACATTTCCCCGGTAGAAGTAGAGCATCGGGTCGGTATTTTTCAGTTCAATTGCGCTGGTGTAATCCCGGGCTGAGGATTCCAGTTCATTCATCTGCAGGTAGACCCAGGCTCTGTTTATGTAACCGTCTATGTAGTCCGGTGCCAGCTGGATCGTCATGTTGAGGTCTGCAAGAGCGTTTTCGTATTCCTGTATATCGCCATATACGAAGCTGCGCTTCTCATAGGTTATGTAGCTGTCCGGCATGAGTTCAATGCAGGTACTGAAATCATTGATCGCAAGCTGGTTCTGTCCAGTCTGATAATAGAGAGTTCCGCGGTAAGTGTAGGCAACGGGATAAGCCGGATTGGAGAGAATCGCTCTATTGTAGTCCGCAAGGGCTGCATCGTAATCACCTGTCACATATTGCTGAATCTGTCCCCGCTCGCAGTAGGCATCGGTAAAGCCGGAGCTGATCCGGATTGCAGCATCGAAGTCCTCAAGAGCGGTTTCGAAGTCACCCTGGAGTTTGTTCATCAGGCCTCTGTAGTAGTAATGGTCGGCATTTCCAGGATTGATCTCGATAGCAGTGCTCATGTCATTAATAGCAGGAGTCGAATTGTTCAGCATCCAGTTGGCTCTTCCGCGTCCTCCATAGATCTGGTCATCGTCAGGATTGATCTGAACAGCCATGTCGAAATCATTCAGTGCGCTTCCGGGCTCGGAGAGTTGCAGATAAGCGAAACCTCTATCCGAGTAAGCCCACCAGGCGGTTTGCGGTTGAAGATCCAATACTGAACTAAGGTCATCGATGGAGTTCTGATATTCACCTGCACTGTTCCAGACCAGAGCTCGATAGTAGTAAGCATCAGCATAGTACGGATTCAACTCAATGGCAGTTGTGAAATCAATCAATGCTGCATCCATATTACCCATCCGGTGATACAGCAGACCTCTTTCGAAGAAGGTTATATCAGTTTCGGGACTGAGCTCAATAGATTTTGTGTAGTCTGCAAGAGCTGCTTCGAAGTTTCCAGAAGTGAAGTACACGGCTGCCCTGGCTCCGTAAGATGCGGCATTGTCGGGACTCAGCTCGATCGCTGTCGAGGCGTCAGCTATGGCAAGGTCGAACTCGGCAATAACCTTGTAGAGGATAGATCTGTTTATGTAGGATCTGGGATTGGAATCATCCAGCTCAATTGCTCTGTTCATATCCTCCATTGCGGCTTCGAATTCTCCAAGAGTCATCAGAGCCCTGCCTCTGTCTATAAATGGAAGGGGACTCTGGGATGTGATAGCAATAGCTTCGTTGAAGTCAGCTAATGCCAGTTCTGTATCATTCAGGTAATCAAGGTAGATAACACCTCTTCTGTAGTACGCATCGTATTTGCGCGGCTGCAGTTCGATAACCCTGGTATAACCTTCGAGAGCAAGTTCGATTTCAGCAAGGTAATCGTGGTACAGTATGGATCTGTTCATGTATGCGTCTGCTGAGGTTGAATCCAGTTCAACGGCTTTATTGAGATCTGCCAATGCCTGTTCAAACTGAGATTGTCTCAGGTAGATGACTCCTCTATTCATATAAGGCATTGACTGATCAGGATCGAGCTCGATGCTCCTGTTCAGATTTTCCATTGCATTCTGGAAGTCCTCCATGTAAAAATACACAAGACCACTGGTCAGGTAGGGAAGGTAACTGTCCGGTCCCAGTTCCATTGCCTTATTCATGTCCGACACTGAAAGCTCCGTTTCGTTGAACTTCTCGATATATAGAAGAGCTCTGTATGCGTATGCATCGTAACGGTCCGGGAACGATTCGATTGCCCTGCTGTAGTACTCCAGAGCCGCTTCTGCGTTGTCCAGCATAAGATGGTATACCTGGCCTGTGTAATAGTTTGCGGTATAGCAGTCCGGATTCAGTTCCAGGGCTTTTTCGTATTCAACCAGAGCTTCATCAAATCTGTTGGAAGACGCGTGGATCGATCCCATGGTGCTGTGGGAGATATCCCAGTCCGGCGCGAGTTCCAGCCCGATATCCATCAGCTCCATGGCTCTGTCATCATCATCGGATTCCATTGCAAGCCAGGTCATGCCTATGTAGGTTCTTCCGTATTCCGGATCCAGTTCCATTGCTTTTTCGAAATTCTGGAGACACAGCTCGTTATCTTCCTCCCGGAAGTAAGCCCAGCCTCGACCGAACCAGGCTTCCGCAGATTCCGGTTCCAGCTCTATGGCTTCTGCGAATGTGGATATTGCCATCTCAGCGTTCCCGGACCGGATCTCTTCCTCGCCCTGCTGACAGAGAGCTTCCACCTCTGCGCTCATGCCCAAGGCTGCCCGGGTACACGAAAGAACCAGTATTACAAGTGACAGATGTCTGATAGAATCGAACATTTCCCCCCCAATCCTTCTGATCCGGGGATATTTGCTCAGAAGAGTTCCGGATCAGCTGCTGATTACTGTTTGACAGCATACTTTATCACATTAGAAACAATGATACTACAGGAATCTGCCATCAGTCAACTGCCGGTCCACCTCATAAGCAGTAGTGTTTCCGGATTATTGTTCTTAAAGAAGTGCGGTCTCACGATCCTCGATGATATTCAGTATTTCACCCTCGTCCCGGGCTGTGAGAAGATCGTCTATGAAAGCCTGTGATCTCAGCATTCTGCTTAATCTGGCCAGAATGTGCAGATGCTCGTTGGCTGCCGGGAAGAGCAGGAGGAAGAAGAGGGCAGTGAGCTTTCCGCTTTTCTCACCGAAAGGAAGCGGATGGGGAGGACGGAACAGCATCAGAAGGCTATGCTCAACGTAGAGTTTCGAGACATCAAGCGGATGAGTCAGCGCTACTTTGCATTTCAGCGCGGTTGAAACTGCTTTCTCGCGCTGTCTCAATTGTTCAAGAAGGGCTTTCTCATCGTAGAGCGCTCCTGTATTGCAGGCTTCAGAAGCGATGGTTCGAAGCATGCTGGAAGCTGTGGCTGCTCTACGTGGCAGGATTATCCTGCTGTACAGCATCTCAGTTACGAGATGGGCAGAGGGGTCTATACCGGCAGTCTCGGCGTTTGAATGCTCCGCGGCTGCAAGCCTGTCCGCCGCCAGGCTGCCGAATTCTCCGGTAAGCCAGTCGATGATGTCGACTCGAAGGTAGCATTTCCTTCCCTGGTACTGGACCGTTTTAAGGTTGGCTCTACCGATTTCCTTCTGTGCTTCCTTCAGGCTCATGCCGAGACATCTGGCGGTATCTGTAAGTGAGAGGTATTCCTCCATCTCAACCCCCTTTTGCAGCTGGTATTATGTGGTGCGGAGGAGTATCGGCACAACAGGGGGTTTTGAGTGCGCCGGAAAGTATTATCTTATCGCAGATGTAACTTGAAAACAGAAGTGGTAAATACATGACTGCCGAAGACAGCATATCAATAATAGGCATCGATTGCGCGACGCAGCCGGCAAAGACCGGGCTCGTATTCGCAAAGTATGAGAACAGACATATCAATCTGGTTTCTTATCTGAATGCAGGATCCATTGAGGATTACAGTGTACTGCCCGATCACAGGTGGTACCCTCTTGTTAAGAAATGTCAGGACTGGATTGGTGATTCGGAACATATTCTGTTCTGTATGGATTCGCCCCTCGGTTGGCCGAACGCCATGCGGGAGCTGCTGCCTGCGCACTGTGCCGGTGAGTTCATAGGGGTTGAAGCCAAGAATCTGTTCAACAGAACTACTGAACTTTTCATTGATGAGACAATTCAAAAGAGACCTCTGGAAATCGGTGCGAACCTGATAGCCAGAACAGCGGTTGCAGCGCTTGATCTCCTGGCCTCTCTCCGGATGATGCTGCGGAAGGACCTGCCCCTGCTGTGGGAACAGGGCCCGCTTACGGGTTCCGGTGTTATAGAAGTGTATCCCACGGCAACGATAATAGGAAGAATAGGCAGCGGAACGAAACTGAACTTTAAAACCAAAGCGGATATTCTTCTGCCGATACTGGAGATGGATTTCGGTCCTGATTCCATCGACCTGCTGGCAAACGCTGATAATCATATGCTGGATGCGGCATTGTGTGTGCTTGCGGGTGTTGATTTTATTGAGAAGCGGTGCCATGAGCCGCCTGATCCGGATGCGGTCAGACAGGAAGGCTGGATCTGGTTCTCAAGCTAACCCTGCCCTGCTGGAGGAAACATGAAATTACTTATTGCAGTGCTGCTCAGTCTTTTCTTCACGGTCGGGGCAGATGATATCGATGACATCAGGGAATATTACAATCATGTAATGAATAATCTGGATAATGAATTTGGTCTTTACAGGACCGAGATATCCATCAATACGGAAGACGGAGTCTACCCGGCTCTGGGGAATTATCAGGAGAACATTACATTCTACTGGGGCAGTGAAGCCGGATACAGCTGGCTTGTACTGGTTATCTGGTCGAGTGAATTCTCCGTGCATCAAGAATACGGTGAAGTACTTTTCAGCGAACCTGAAGAACCCTGGGAAGGTGACACCGGAGAGCTGGTATTCGAATTTGTATCGTATCACAACAGTGACGGAATTCTGAGTGAATCAAGATGGTGGTATGAAGGAGGGGAGCTTCTTCGGAGTTCGGGGCAGAGTGACTATCCTTCCGGAGTTATCGAGTTCACTCCCGATATTCCCGGAGAATACGATTACGCTCACAATCCCACTGAGCTTCTGGAGATGTTCAACTCAATTCACTATTGATCTACCGCGACTTCGCTGCCATTCATCACTGATGCTCAGTAGCGACCGGTGAAAAGATCTTCGTACCTTTCGCCTCCGCCGATATCCTCATTGTTAATTTCGATTGACAGCGGCAGATTGCTGTACGGTCCTTCGTATATCTCCAGTTTGAGTGTGGGGTAGGTTCCCTTGAATGCAGCTCTCAGGGTGCATTCATCACCGCTGCAGGTGTAGATGAGCGCAACGTCCCGCGATGCCCATTCCAGTTTACAGTCGGGCACGAAAATGATGAAAATGGAATCGGTCGCGTAATATGCAGTCCACAGAACGTATGGATCGTGATTTCCTGCGGAATCCATGATATCAAGCGTTACTCTCTCTATTTTAGCGATTGTTCTGTCCGGTCTGAAATATACTCTGTAGACGGATTTGCTCTGCACTCCGTATTGATGGAGCCTGTCCAGGGTTGTTATCCAGACCTGGGAGTTCTCGTTCGGTCCGGAGCCTGTGTAGAGATCATTGAAGTAATCGAAAGGGAGAAGATCCCCTGTCGAGTAATCCGGATAGCCGCCCAGCTGCGGCTGGACGCTGGTAAAAATATCGTACCAGTCCGGTACAGGGGGTTGATCTGTCCAGGAGAAAACCTGGCTGTAGTATTCAACTTCCAGGTCCTGAACATCCGAATAACAACATTCCGTGATGGACTCTTCAAGCCCCTCAGCGGATGCCAGAAAGAGATCGATGTTAGCCTGCTGCTCATTCGTGAATTCCGTGGGGAACCCGGCTGCGGTGGTGAAACCCGGGCTGGGAGAGTACCAGTCCTGGCTTTCGAAGTAGGCTGCAAGCCATTCCGTTGAGAATACATATCCCTGCATAGCGTACAGCTCGTTGCGGAGGATTGTGAGTTCGAACCAGCTAAGGAGGGTGACTTCCTCCTGTGAGTAGGGTCGGTGTTCGTACAGCTGAACATTCGATGCCTGTGCCGCCATGCAGATCAAGAGCAGGATTATGGGTGTTCTCACGGTTACCTCCTATGTATTGCTTTCAAATATTGATCTGCTGTCTTTGTTCATCTGCTTTTCATTCTGGTTCGTCTTGATATCAATCCATCTGTCGCTGTAGCCGAGCAGGCTGAAACCGCCGTCAGGGGAGAGGGTCAGTACTCCATCGTATTCCAGCGGTCCTCCATCCACTATGCTTTTTACCGCCGCTGTCACGTTTGATCCGTCGGGGGATACCTTTAGTATCTCTACTCTGTCCTCCTCTCTGCATCCTACTACGAAAGCTTCGCCCTGCTCGTTAACCGCAGCTCTTCCCTGGGTGTAGTGGCAGGGGAGTTCGATGGCGTAGAGTTTCCGTCCTTCAGGTGTCAGTTTTACAAGTCTGATAAATGATAGCAGATAGACGGAGCCGTCTATCCCAATGGTCAGCCTCACATCTGTTTCCCTGGATCCAACCGGGAAATCCTTCATATCCAATATTGAGTGCGGTATTGAGCTTGCGGAGAAGAGCTTTTTAACCTTTTCGAAGAAACTCAGGTTTGCGGCAGCTGGATCCCATAACGGGAGGAGATTTCCATTCAGGTCGAATCTCTGGAGATCGTAGAAGGACCCGTATTGATCTTTCCTGTTGCAGATTCTGTAGAGAAGGAGAGTATTGTCCGGGAATATTCCGAAATCAAAGATATTTCTCATGCTGAAGTACTGTTCTGGTGATTCTCCCACTATTGAGGGTTCGTCAAGTATAGCTGCGGTTTCCCCGTCTTCCGCTTCCAGGATGTAGAGCTTTGACCTGTCAGCGCAGGTTACAAGCAATCGTTTGTTCTGTGTGAGGGCTATTTTCGGATGCCCCCGTTCTGTTCTCGGATCAATAGCGAGATCGTTTCGCTTCCATCTGAGTATCCGGTCCGGGGTAGTGCTTATCAGCATGGGCGGTTCATTGAATCCTGATTCAATCACGAAGAAGAAATTGCCTTCTTCATCCTGCAGGGC
>JBDLJP010000093.1:0-7742 GCA_039714295.1 Candidatus Fermentibacterota bacterium | reverse complement strand
AACAAGCTGTACCGCATTCCATGGACGACCACCGATAATGCCATGAGCTGGTTCGAGCCGACACGCAAGTGCAACATCACCTGTGATGAATGCTATGCAACCAATGAACCGGACAGCGGGAAACCATTTGACCAGATCGCTTCCGAACTCAGGAGTCTTGTTCAAATGCGCAAGTGCGATCTGATGATGATCGCAGGTGGTGAGCCACTGACACACGATCGGATCACGGATGTTGTCAGTCTCGTTAAATCCCTTGGACCCAAACCGCTTCTGGTGACAAATGCAGTCGCTCTGGATGCCGGACTCCTCCATGAACTGAAGAAGGCGGGTCTTTTCGGCTTCATATTCCATATTGACAGCCACCAGCACCGTCCCGGGTGGTCCGGTAAATCGGAGGTTGAACTGAACAGTCTTCGACAGGATCTGGTGGATATGGTTCATGAAGAGGGTGGGATGATATCTGCCTTCAACAGCACGATCTTCCCCGATACGGTCGGATCTGTCCCTGATATCGTTACATGGGCTCAGAGGAACATTGATCGTGTTCATGCTTACACGCTGATCGCCGTCAGGATGATGTCTCCAGAAGGCCCTTTCGAATTCCATGCAGGGCCGGAGATCGTTAAACCGGGCACCGGAACCCCTTCCCCCTTCAGGCCGATCAGGCGAATTTCCTCGGCGGAACTTCTCGCTCAGGTCCGAAAAGCCATCCCGGATTTCAGGTTAGCCGGCTATATCGGAGGCACAAGCCTGCCCGAATCCGCCAAATGGAGCGTCGGTGTTCGCCTGGGAACGCCGTTTCGGTCTTTCGGCAACATCGGGCCGAAATCCTTCGAGCTTCTCCAGACTGTGCATCACATCTTCGCGGGAAAGTACCTGTCGATGCCTCCGCCGAAAGTAAGCAGAAAATCGAAGATGATGTTCCTTTTCAGCTTATTTGACGGAGAGGTCCGTCGAGCCTTCGGCAGGTTCCTCAGAGCTGCAGTCCGGAATCCATCTCAGCTGTTCCGCCCTGTCTACTCCCAGAACATTATAGTCCTGCAGCCGGTGGATGTACTCCCAACGGGAGAGATGGACTTATGTGACGGCTGCCCGAACATGACCTTCTGGGAAAACAGGCTCATCCGATCCTGCATGGTGGAAAGTTATTACAGATATTCGTGCCCGATCATTGCCTTGCCAAAGGCCGAGAAGGAGGATAAGTACATTTGAATAAACCATTTGATCCCTTCGATGGATATTTCAACCTCGAGCAGGATGCCAACCCATTACTGGAATCGTCCAGCGCACGAAGATTGATTGAGTCAATAGGTCAGGCATCCAGAGAAGACATCTACACCTATCAGCAGCCTCTGGAGGGAAAGTCCGGACCTCGAGTTCTTCTTGGTGGAAAGCCCTTCCTTATGGTGTCCTCTTACGATTACCTGGGGCTCATAGGACATCCGGACATTGAAGCGGCCGCCCTGGAAGCTGTGAGAACCTATGGAACGGGCACTGGCGGTGTTCGCTTACTTACGGGTACGACAGAGCTGCACTATCTCCTCGAAAGGGATATTGCCGCGTTCAAGGGAACCGAGGCGGCACTCACGTTCAGTTCAGGTTATCTGGCCAATCTGGCTGTTATCTCAACTCTCTTCGGGCCACGTGACCGTATCATCATCGATTCCAGAGCTCATCGCAGTATCGTTGAAGCCTGCCGCCTCTCCAGAGTGCCGGCAACCAGGTTCGATCATGACGATCCGACTTCTCTGGAGGATAAACTGAAAACAGTATCTTCAGAATGCAGAACACTGATAATCGTTGAGGGAATCTACTCGATGGATGGTGATATCTGCTCTCTGCCCGAAATAGTCAAACTGAAGAAAAAGTATAACGCTCTCCTGATGGTGGATGAAGCGCATTCATTTGGTGTTCTCGGGAGCCGCGGCAGGGGTGTGAACGAATACTTCGGGATTGAACCTGAGGATGTGGATATCTGGATGGGAACCCTCTCAAAAGCTATTCCCTCTAATGGAGGGTTCATCGCCGGAACCAGGGATCTTGTCATCCTGCTTCAGCATGCATCTGCACCCTTCATCTTCTCCGCAGCGCTTACACCTGCATCTGCCGCTTCAGCACGTGAAGCCCTTCGTGTTATCGAGAGGGAACCTGAGCGTCTTGCCCGCCTCAGGCGAAATGCGGAGTATTTCCGCAGTAGTATCATTGAACTGGGGTTCGATACGGGTCTCTCCGAAACGGCTGTTATCCCGATCATTCTCGGTGACGATGAAAAGGCCCTTCAGACGGCAAGACGCCTGTTCTCCCTTGGCATAATCGCCACTCCGATCGTGAAACCTGCGGTCTCACCCGGAAGTGCCAGACTCCGTCTCTGTGCCACGGCTGTTCAGGATGAGTCGTTTTTCAGTGAACTGTTCGAAGGACTCCGGAATCTCCAATAATCAATCCCCTTCGCTCGGGTCTATGACCTGGAGCGAAACATGAGATTCTCGTACTACTATGGGATGCGTCTCGGAGACTGGCTAAGGCTTCTTGCAGCCGCAAGGTTCAGAGTATCCCCGAAATGCGTTCACAGGGCCTGTGCATATACTCTCACGAGTACTGTCAACTCCATTTTCGGATTCCTGGAGAATATCCGTTACAGCAGCATTATCGAAGCTGTCGAAATAGAATCTCCCCCGATTTTCATACTGGGACACCCGCGGAGCGGAACCACCCATCTGCATAATATTCTGGCGCTTGATTCCGAGTTTGCCGCTCCCACCCTTCCACAGGTCTTCTTCCCTCACTCCTTTCTGTTGACAGAACGCCTGGTTGTCAGAATGCTTGGTTCCCGCTTTCCAAGGATACGTGAGTACGACAACATGATACTGGATCTGAAAAATCCACAGGAAGAAGAACTTGCTCTGTGTTCGCTGGGTGCCGCTTCACCCTATCAGAGCCTGCTGCTTCCCGGTGCAGCTGAGAATTATTCGAAATTTCTCAGACTCCGGGAGCTGCCAGAAGACGAGATCCAGCGCTGGATTGACATCTACAGCAGGTATTTGAAGAAGCTGACCTACCGTTACAACCGTCGGCTGGTGCTGAAGTCGTCACCCAGTACAGCACGGATAGAAACATTGCTCGAGCTCTTTCCCGAAGCGAGATTCGTCCATATTTCGCGGCATCCGTTCGATCTTTTCAAGTCATACCGAGCATTTATCCTCTATCTCCACAGGAATTTCGCGTACCTTCAGGAGCCGGATCTGGAGAAACTCGATGACAGCATCCTTCAGTACTACAACCACATGTACGACATGTTCTTTGCTGGTCTCCCCCTGCTGGCAGGAAACCGCTTCCACAACCTCAAGTTTGAAGACCTGGAGAAAGATCCACTGCAAGAAATCGGATTGCTGTACGAAGCTCTTGAATTACCGGGATTCTGGAAGGTTCGACCTGAGATTGAGCGATATATGAAGCGTATCAGCGGTTATCGTAAGAATGAATACCCCGTACTGACAGAGAAAGAGAAAGAAAGGATCAGCCGGAACTGGAAGCGGAGTTTCGATCACTGGCATTACACCTACTGAAATCCGATTGCGAATCCTTGTCCTTATTATTTCTGAACCAGGAGATTGTTCGTGCTATGCCTTCATGTACGTTCATGGAAGGTGACCAGCCAAGTTTATCTGCAGTAGCGCGCATAGAGAATACACACCTGTTACCCATAGCCCTGACTGCATACCGCGTGATCGATGGACGGGATCCGGTTACGCAAGCACGAATTCCCTCAAATGCTGCTGCAAGTCTGGCAAGCCAGCCAGGTATTGACTGGATTGCAACCGGCTGCTCAAGGACTTCCAGGGCGTACTCAACCATTGCACGGACATCCGGAGCATTCTGATGACACAGAACGAACTTCTCACCCGGTTCCCACTCTCCCTCGATGATTCTCATTAAACCCTCTACTACATCATCGATGTATATCAGGCTGGATGGCTGATTGCCTTTTCCGATAACGAAAACACGACCTGATCCGGCCTGCTCGAGAATCCTGGTCATGAAATGCGGATCATCGGGACCGTAGACCCCTGCTATCCGAACGAGTGAAGCCTTAAGACCATTCCCGGCTGCTTTGCTCACCAGCCGCTCCGCATTCGCTTTAGAGGTGCAGTATGGATGCCCGCAACGGATCGGTTTCGATTCTTCAGTATACTCACCCCGCCGGAAACCGTGCACCGCAATCGAACTAAGATGGACGAAATGCCCATCCCATTTTCCAAGCGCTGCGAGGATGTTTCTTGTTCCGTTGACATTCACCCTGCAGAACTCCCGCCTTGATCCCCAGTCACTCACAAATGCTGCTCCGTGGATAATAACATCTCCGAAGCATACCTCATCCTGCCAGGATCCTGGCTGTGTTATGTCACCACGGACAGGTATGGCATCCATTTCGATGATTCTGCCTCTGGCCCGATCGGAACGAACCAGTGCTCGTACCTCATGCCCCTCTAAACGAAGGCGCCTGATCAGAGTACTTCCTATGAATCCTGAACCTCCCGTGACGAAAACGCGCACCTCAGAAAGTCCTTTTCATTACTTTGCAGGCGACGAACCTGTAGAATCCCGGCCAGAAGCGGTAGAGCCAGGAAAGAATGCGGGTTTCAGTTCCTATACGGACCACCGCCCGGTTCTTCAGGATCGCCGTTGGAATCCTCTCCGCTATCTCGAATGGATCAACTGCTTTACGCTCTGCTCGTTTGCAGTAATCTTCAAGGAATTCAGCCGTTGCGTCTGAATCGGTCAGACATCTGGCCTCTTCGCGGATCCCCGTTCTCGTGAGTCCGGGGCAGACTGCAGTAACACCTATGCCGAATCGCTCTGCTTCCATTCTCAGCGATTCCGAAAAGAAGATCATGGCAGATTTGGAAGCGCTGTATGCTCCAACATAGGGCAACGGAGCCAGCCCGTTGGCAGAGGCTATATTGACGAAATGACCATATCTTCGATGGATCATCGGTGGAAGAAAGAAGTGTGTCATATTGACAACGCCCCGGAAGTTAACCCTCATTATCCAGTCCAGATCCTCAAGGGAAGTCAGCCTTATCTCTCCGAGGATCAGAACTCCCGCATTATTGACAACTACATCGACATTGCCAAATTCGTCAAGAACCCTCCGGGAGAATGCCTCAACGCTTTCTCGGCTGGAAACGTCAAGAGAATAAGCCTTGGCATTTCCTCCTTCGGCAAGTATTTCTCCAGCAACTTTTTCTGATTGTGCCTCATCAATATCTGCCAGAACCAGTCTTGCACCGAGCCGTGCGAATGTGATAGCCGTTGCCCGGCCTATCCCCCTTCCTGCCCCGGTAATAACTGCAACAGCATCCTTGAATGTCTTCATAGCGGAATGAGCGGCCCTCCGAATATCCTGTATTCATCAAGCGCACAGGAGTGTACCATTTTCCCTTTCCAGGGGATAAGGTTAATACATCCGTCGCAGAAGTTCTTCTCGTTATCGATAAGTTCAGTGGGCTGTACAAGATTGATGCATTGCAGAGAAACCCTCGCGAATAACTTCGATGGATTCCGGATCAGAGCTTTCAGATAACTGGCAAATGCTTTCCTGACTTCTCCGTCAGGAATCGAAGCTAGAAAAATACTGATACTTGGTCGAGGAGCTCGAACAAGTGAAGTGTACCTCCCCCTGAAGAAGTGATTGAATACCTGCGACAGCTCAATCGTACGGGCACCGCAGACTCCATACAGCTCATCCCTGCATCCGATTGGCGCAATAACGAGAAACTTGTTCGTCGAAGGATCCGTCGTTCCATTCAGATATGCGCAGGGGATCAAAGCGGGATTCGTCCTGGAAATAAGTTCGTACATCTCATCTGATGTGATATCCATGTCTCCAGCTGAATCAACGGGATATCGAATTCGACTCAGGTCAATTTTCTCATCTCCAACCCGATATTCTTTTCCCTCGGAAACGGGTAATCCCCTGATAGCGATAAGACTGACACTCTGCACGCTGTCTATCCGGGATATACTCCAGCGGATGATATCCGGCACAGACGACAGATTGTCCCGGCTTATTGTAATGTTGTACCCGCATGTCACATCACCGATATTCGCAACCATGTCTGCGTAATAGTCACGGAGTTCGTTCATCTTTTTCTCGTCCGCGTCTTCCCAGCCTGGTCTCTGCTGACCGCTGTCAACGTGGAAATAGAACTGGACCAGACCAGCCTTCTTCAGATCGCGTGCGTATTCTGGAGTGAGACTCTCGCCGTTGGTCATAAGCACTGGTTTCATGCCCTGTTCAGCAATGAATGCCACAACTTCAGTGAGATCAGGATAAATAAGCGGCTCTCCTCCGGCTATGGCTACACGCTCACAGTTTGTAAGTTCCTGGCACAGCAGGATCTCTTCCTTGATAACCTCCAGTGGACGATGTCCCTCAAGCTGATGCCTGAAACAGCCCGGGCATGAAAGATCACAACTGTCAGTAACCTCTATCCAGGTCCCGGGGGTATCAACCTGTGTCCAGGGAAATCGGTACATAGTACTTCTTTGTAACACCACTTGCCCTCCTGATGCTGCATCTCATTCTATCTATTCCTCTTCCGAAGGAATCCATTTCACCCTCAGCATCACCTGACTTAATATATATGGTAATCAGTAACAGCCAAGGGCTTCGAGAACCGCTGCTGCGACACTCGAAGGGTCCGGTCCCTCCTCGGCATAGAGTGCTTCAGAGCCTTCTGACAACGGTGCGAATCTATCCATATTATCTATTCTGAAAAGAGCAATCACAGGTACTGAAAGAGCTGAAGCTATATGCATCGGGCCGTTATCGGGTGTAATGAACAGCTTCAAACCTGCAATTTTCCGGATCAATCCTGTAATGGACAGTTCAGGCATCACAGCAACAGGAAATCTGCTTCCAAGGTATTCGGCTGTCTTCCTTTCATCTCCGCTCCCCCAGTAAATCTCCAGAATCACACTCCTGCATATTCTATCCACCAGCTTCTCAAGATGTTCGATCGGGTATCCCTTGTTTCCGCTCGCTCCGACATGAAGCCCTGCTGCGTTTCTTTTTAGTGTATTGTGAGCATGAAGCTCGGGCGGAGACCACTCCGGCCAGTCCTTCCATACACTACCAAGTGAGTGCAGCGCATGGCTTTCATGCCAATCCATGGGAGATTCGGCAACGGTATGCGTATACCATCGGTTGGAATCACCGGCATCAGTGCTTATCCGGCAGTCTGCCCCCGAAAGCACTGTGGAAACCGCTCCGGAGAGTGAGAATGAATGAGGGTGTGCGGCATCGATGGCAACATCGTAGGATCTGCTCCTCAGTTTCTGAATAAGGCTCCAGAATTTCGCGGGGTTTCTGATCTGCCCTTTCTTATCCGCATATATTACGCTATATCCTTGACTTTCCAGCAGTTCTGAGAATACATCGCTTGCAAGTATATCAAGCTCAGCCTGGGGATTTCTTATCTTGATGCTCCGGAGAAGGGGTTCCATAAGAACAAGGTTTCCAAGCCTGTTATCGGTTCTTATCACAAGTATCCTGGATGGCCGCTGTGGAACACTCCTGTCACCTTCAGGTGTGTTCATAGCCATGGTTGCTGCAACACGCCTCCTGCCCCATTGCTCGATACTCTTGAGGAGGGGCATCAACTGTCCGTGTTTCCGAAGGGCTCACCGAAATGGGTCCAGCCGTCAGCTCTGGTGATTTTCACATTCACAAAACTCCC
>JBDLJP010000092.1:0-7748 GCA_039714295.1 Candidatus Fermentibacterota bacterium | reverse complement strand
CCTGGGTTCGGCGGTAGTCCTCTCTGATTACGCTCATCATCCGGACGAGATCGAAGCAGCCCTTCAGGGGGTTTCGCAGGTATCAGATGGAAAAACTGTTGTTGTTTTCCAGCCGCATCTCTATTCCAGAACCGCAGTCCAGTACGAGGCTGCAGGTATAGCGCTCAGCAGAGCGGATCATGTGTTTGTTCTGCCTGTTTATCCAGCCAGGGAAAAACCGATAGCGGGTGTTACCAGCAGGCTGGTGGTTGATGCAGCAGTAAGAGCAGGCGGTAATTGCAGTTTATGCACACCTGCTGATGTAAGAGAGCGTCTTCTGAAAACCGAGGCTGAAATAATTGTATTCATTGGTGCCGGCAGCATTGATCCTCTGGCGCGCGGACTTGTGGAGGATGCTGAATGAAGGATCGAGGGAGAGCCGCATTCTGGCTGCTGTTCGGATCAGCCCTTATCGTTTTTGCTCTTGCAATGGGATACAGATGGTTCGAGCGGGGAGGTGCATTCAATCTGGATACTGTACGCATAAGAGGTGCACGTCAGGCAGATTCGTCTGCGATATGTCAGGTCCTCAAGCCCATGTTCGGCACATCAATATGGCAGATAGATACTGTTGAACTACAGGCCCTGCTGTCCGATGTTCCCGGTATCGACTCTGTGCATATTGACCGGATACCCTTCAGCTCTATCGTACTTGAACTGAAGATCTCGGTACCTGTATTTGCGGTAAATGATTCATCGGGAGTTACAGCGGTATCATCCTTTGGTGAGGAGCTTCCGCCTCGTTTTCTGGCCGATACTCTGCCTGTTGTTGATTCCTGCGATGGAATTGACCCTGTGGTTTCAAGAGTTCTTGCCGCATGGTTCAGGGCTTCAGACATGCAATATGATTCTCTTTCATTCAGATATGAGGACAGAGGTTTATCCGTATTCGTCGGCGATGGATGCGAAGTGCTTCTCGGGAATGACATGCTTTCCGAAAGATGGACCGGTTTCCAGCAGCTTGCTTCTTCCATGTCAGGTTCCGAAAGCTGGTATCAGGTTGATATGAGATACTCTGATCAGGCTGTTCTGAGAAAAACTCAGGAAAACTCACCATCTCAGGGGGGTGCAATATGAATCCTGAGATCTATGCTGGAATTGATATTGGCAGCAAGAACGTCATCTGTGTAGTAGCAGAGATCGATGAAGAGGGACTGCTTCACATAACCGGAGCGGGGCAGGCGCCTACTTCGGGTAGTGTGATTGAGGGTGTGATCGTTGACCTTCCAGGTGCTGCTGAAGCCGTATCCCGGGCTATAGAAGAGGCTGAATCGCTTTCATCATGGAAGATAGCTGCAACAGCCGTTTCCATAAGCGGATCCCACGTGAGAGGTTTTCCCGGCAGAGGGACGGTGAATGTAGAGCGGGAGGATGAATTCGTTTCCGGAAAAGTGACCTGGATGGATATTGAGGATGCTACGGAAACCGCACAGCTTATCAAACTGCCTAGGGAATCCATGATTCTCAGGACTGAGAAATGCGGATATACAATAGACGGTTCCAGCAGACTCCTGCGGCCTCCCGTAGGTCTTCGCGCGGAGAGGCTTACAGCGGACATTTACATGGTAACCGCTGACAGAACGGCAGTCATGAATCTTGAACAGGTAATCCGCGATGCAGGGAAAAACGTTTCTGAACTCTATCCCTCTGCTTTCGCTTCTGCCAGGTCTGTTCTGAGTCCGGATGAAATGGAAATAGGAGTAGTACTTGCAGATATCGGGTCCGATACAACCGATATTGCGGTATTTCATTCAGGTGTACTGGCTCATCTTGCAGTTATTCCCTGCGGAGGAGAATCAATCACAAGAGCTCTGCAGCAGATACGCATTCCAAGACACGAAGCTGAAAGATTGAAAAAGGATTACATCGATCTGACCCGCAGGCCGAAAACACAGGACAGGGAAATAACAGTCAGTACTTTCGGCGGGAGGAACACAATCCCGATAACAGATGAAGCAATAAATGAGATAGCATATAGAAGCGCGGGTAATCTTGTCGGAGACATTCTTTGTGAACTCAAGCAGGCGGGAATCCAGGAATCGGATCTTCCTGCTGGAATAGTTTTCTCGGGGGGAGCATCCTACCTCAGGGGATTAACCAGCATGGCTTCCAGAATCATTGGAATACCAGTTGAAGTGGGAAGACCGGCAGGGATTGATATGTCTTCATCTCTGATAGAAAACGCTGAATTCGCCAACGCTGTGGGACTTGTTCTGCTCTCACACGAAGAGGAGATCGAATATGAGCAGCGGAAGGTGTCGAATCCGCTTGGTGCCGCAGCGCAGCGATTAAAAGGATTGATAAGAAAACTCAGATAATGAACATTGGAGGAAACATGATATCGCAAGAGGAAGGTCCAAGGCTCCAGATAGTTGATGTGACTGAGGAGTTTCATGGTAAGCCGAAAATAGTCGTGGTTGGTATCGGAGGATGCGGATGCAACGCGATTGACAGGATGCTGAATGCTGACATCATTGGTGTTGAGTATATCGCATTGAATACTGATCTCCAGGCACTGCAGAACTGCGAACCTGACCTGAAAGTGCAGCTCGGTCCAAAGCTTACCGGTGGTTTAGGTGCCGGTGGAAATGTGGAAACAGGCGAGAGTTCCGCTGAGGAGAGCAGAGATGAGATTCTCGAGAGCCTTCAGGACTGCAGCATGGTTTTCATTGCTGCGGGTATGGGTGGAGGAACAGGTACCGGAGCAGCACCAGTCGTGGCTCGCATCGCAAGAGATCTGAATGCCATCACCGTCGGAGTAGTAACCAGACCCTTCGAAATAGAGGGTTCTGTCAAGAAGAACAGGGCAGAGCAGGGCATATCAGCGCTGAGAAAAGAAGTAGATACTCTTATTGTAATTCCTAACGACAGTCTGCGCCGGGAAGCCGGAGAAGACGAGACTCTGTCGAATGCTTTTGAGAGAGGCAACAGGACCCTGAAGGATGCCGTGGAGGGTATAGCGAATATCATCTCGTCTCCTGGTCTTATGAACCTCGATTTTCAGGATATCAAGAAGGTTATTACGACCGGTGGAGGCGCCATGATGGGCACCGGCTGCTGCAACGGCGAACATCGCGCTTCTGAAGCCGCGGGTAGAGCCATATCCGATCCGCTTCTGGAGAATGTATCCATTGAAGGTGCACAGTCACTACTTGTAAGTATTCAGGCTTCATCAAGCATGAAATTCGCTGAGTTCCATGAGGCAGTGGAGATCGTTACAAAAGCTGTGGGACCTCAGGCGGATGTATCGCTGGGAACCAGTATTGTTGAAAGCATGGATGATAAACTGAAGGTTACTGTAATCGCAACCGGTTTCGGCGAGGTTGAAGATATGGAACTCGATTCAGATGACATCAGATTGCCTGAAGGTCTGAAAGCCAAAAATTCTTCAAGGGAGACAGAGCGGGATAGAATTCCCTTTATGCTTGGAACAGCAAGAAACAGCGGAAAGGAGGAAAGGAAAAAGCACCCGCCATTCTTCAGAAGCTGACTTGAAGTGCTTTACGGTATTGTAAGTAATTGCATAATAACATATAACAATATCATCTAGCGGTATGCGTTTCATTATCGTATATTACCGGCATCTAAGAATGGAGGCTATCACTAATGAGCAGAAAACCTGCAGCCGAGTATTACGATGAACGTCGACGCAGGCTACTGGAAAACGAAATTTGTACACATACCGTATCAAAGCAGGGAATATTTGAAATTATCCTGGCTTCACCCAGCGAATATCGCAATGCGATGTCTTCTCTCCGGTTTCAGAGTATTTTCAGACAGCTGGCTTCATGGTCGGAAGCCTGCTGTGAGAGGGCATTTTATCCTGATAAAGATGAATTCCACTGGAGAAGCAGATACGGGAAACCTTCAATAACACTTGAAACGGGCAAATCAATTAAACAGTGCGATCTGCTCGTCTTTACCCCTACCAGTGAAGATGATTATCTGAGAATCCTGGAAATGATGAAGCTTTCGGACATCGAGCAGAGGAGCTCTGAAAGAGTAAGTAAATGGCCTCTTATTATCGCTGGAGGAACCCCTGTTACTGCAAACCCCATGCCTCTTTCAATGTTTATGGATGCCTTCGTAATAGGTGAAACTGAACCATCAATCGGCCCGGTTCTTGATACGATAAAAAGTCTTGGTGCACAGGGTGCGTCGAAAAGAAAAATACTTCGGAGGCTTGCAACACTGCCCGGAATGTACATCCCTTCAGTACACGACATCCCCGGCAAAGTTAGCTCGATCATGCGTCAGTGGGCTGGTTCGGATGGAATGGGAATGACCGCATTCATTCATTCTCCCGATTGTATCAACAACGATATTTCAATGCTCGAAATTTCAAGGGGATGTTCTTATAACTGCAAGTTCTGTCAGCCTGGATATGTCAGTCTTCCGTACAGAGAGAGCAAACTTGAAGATCTGGAAAGCACTATCGCGAATCTCCCTGAAGTCAAGAAGCTTGCTCTACTGGGCAGTTCACCGAAATCCTATCCGGACATTCGCAAGGTCATTAAGGCTGCTAAGAAACGTGATCTTGAAGTTATCTTCTGCTCGAATAAATATGAGGACCAGATCCACTCCGGTGAAGTACCCGATGATTTGAGTGAAAAATCTATCGTACTCTCTCCCGAAACCGGTACGGATTCTCTTAGAAAAGTTATCGGAAAGAAGCTCAAAAACAGTCAGATGTTCGAATCGGTAGAGAAATACTGTGATGAGAATGTTAAGATAATCAAGATATATTTCATGATCGGTCTCCCTTTCGAAACGGAATTGGATAGAGCTTCGATAGTTGATTTTGTCAAGGAGATCCGGACTAGAACCACTCTCCCGATCCGTGTTGATATAAATCCTTTCATACCAAAGCCATGGACTGCGTTTCAATGGTCTTCAATGGCATCCCCAACCAACCTGAGAGAATGGATTGAAACTCTTGAATCCGCATTCAGGAAGATAAAGAAAGTTACTGTCAGATACGGCGATCCGCGCGATTCTCATATCATCGCACTTCTTGCGAGGGGAGATCACCGGACAAGCACAGCTCTTGAGGAGAAACTTTCCGGTATCGGGTGGAATACAGCTTTCAAGAAAGCCGGCGTTAACATCAAATGGGTTCTGGAAGATATCGATCCGGATATTTCTTTCGAATGGAGTTTCCTGAATATGGGCTTCGGGCATACAAGGCTTGCCCGTGAGTACCACGCATCATATTCTCTCAATCAGAACAGATTGAAAGATATGGAGAAGGAATCGGACCCGGAAGATTCTGATTAGATACGATCAATTTTCAAATAAATAGAAAAAGCGGGAATTATGATTATTCCCGCTTTTCTGAACGTAGAACTTAAGTTAAACTTTCTGAAATTTACCTGTTTTAAGACAACTGGTACATAGCTTAACTTTTTTCGGCTTACCTTCAACCAGTATCCTTGCATTCTGAAGATTTGGTTTCCAGACATGTTTTGTATGTCTGTTAGAATGGCTGACACGGTTTCCGACTGAGGGACCTTTACCGCAAATATCACATTTCCAGGACATATATCAGCTCCTATTTGTATTGATAAGACTCAAATGAGAAGTGATTTAATAATTCAATTTCAGAAATTTAGCAAGTCCCATGTAGTGCAGGGGTTGACAGATTGGAAATGATTCCCATAATTAACCTGTGCTATTCAGACTGCGGGGGCGACAGGTATCGACGGGTTCAGAAGCGGTCTGACGGTTGCATGTCGAGGTATCCGCTGCCTCGTTAAACTGCGGATAGAAATAACTGCCGCATAAATACGGCACGCTGTTCCGAATAACAGGAACAGCCGTCCTCCCCGGAATAGCTTTCCTTTCGGGGGTTGGGCGGAAGAAGGAAAGCTGGCTGTGAAGCCCCGTTCCCAGACGTAAGCAGCGAGATTAAATGGGAGCTAGGTCTGACAAGGCCGCCCGGAGCCGAATCAGAATGACATTAATCCGGTCTAAACATGTAGACCCGACAGATCCCTGATCTCGGACGCGGGTTCGAATCCCGCCGCCTCCACCATGAAAACAAGGCCCCCGACAGGGGGTTTTTGTTTTCATGATTGATCAGTGATTCGGACCTTCAACCGAAGGTTGAAATGGTGAGTTTACACTGAGCGAGCGGTAGCGAGTCGAAGTGAATCCCGCCGCCTCCACCACTTCATGGAAACCCTAAGCTCCTATACAACAGGAACTTAGGGTCTTGAGAATATCTAACTATATCATCAAAGTGCACGCATTTGACACGCTGTGAATCCTGAACCGCCCCTTCCAGTCACATGCAAATATCGAAAACGATCATACACTTCCCCTGCAAAACTCATAAAGTCCTCGTATCTTTATTGACTTCTCATAAATTCCACTTTATTCTCAATCCAGGTAACAGATGATAAATTCTCTTTTGCTTTTGTAGGTTATCGATGTTGTCATTACTACTCTTCGCATTTATCGCTGATATGGTGCCGATTCACACCACTGTTGCGGACAGTTCCCAGGTGGCTTTCATAGTGCAGACTCCACTCTTGTGGGAGGAAGTCGAATATGATAGTCTTGATTACATCAGATTCGTAGACTCTCCCCTCACAGACAGCATCGGCTACCCCGAACTTCCCATGATAACCTGCATGGTTGCTTTCCCTGACAGTGTAACCCCCTACCTGGAATACGCATTCTCCGATATGAGGGAGCAGTTTGTTGAACCTGTTTATCCTGCCCCTGCGCAGGTGCTCTCCTTTGAGCGTACACCTGCCGTTGTCGATTCCTTCGTTCAGGATTCCACCGCTTACACATCCGACGAGTTCTGGCCTTCAGAACAGGTAAGGATCATCAGCGAGACTCGAATTTGCGATCAGCGGCTTCTGAAGGTACAGATGTTCCCCGCCCAGTACAGGGCATCCGACAGCACTCTCAGAACGGTTTCTACGCTGAGCGTATCGATTTCCTTTGACAGCGCATCTGCCGAATGGAGCGGCATCGGTCTTGGTCCTTTCCAGAGGATGGTTGATGGGTCTTCAATTGTTGGCTACCATCCTGTACTTCAGACAAGTGCTCCTTATCCTGAATACTTCGGAGAAGTTGATCCGCGAATTGGTCCGACCCGCATGCCAGACTATGTGATCATCTGCGCATCAGGCCTCTACGACCAGTGTGACGATGCTATTGATGATCTTGCTGAGCACAGGGTCGACCTGAATGATTTCGATGTGGCACTGGTTACTACAGATGAAATCTTGGAGGACTTTCGTGAAGAAGATACGGATACCGTGCTAACGGATGAGATCATCAGAGATTTCACCGAGAACATGTGGACAAGCTGGGCTCAGGCTGGCACCAAGACGCCGGGATATCTCCTTCTGATCGGAGATCATGAGGATCCGGCATACTACAACGAAGACTGGTTCCTGCCAACACACCAGTACCCCTGGGGAGTCTCACCCACTGGGGAGGACATGGTAGGTAACGATGAGTGGTATGCCTACTTCAACGATGATCGAGACATTAACAACGACTTCCCAGATATGATGGTCGGCAGATTATCTGTTAAGAACGGAGAGTGGGCTGATACCTTAAGTGTAATGATACAGAATCTCATCGATCTGGAGGATCCCGCCGGGCAACCACCTACTCCCGATTACAGAAGAAATCTCATACCGCTGGATTCGTATACCAAGGGTACTAGGGACAGTACATTCAACAAC
>JBDLJP010000091.1:0-7781 GCA_039714295.1 Candidatus Fermentibacterota bacterium | reverse complement strand
ATGTCCCCTCCATCCGGCGAATTGGAGGACTGGTGCGTTAAGGAGTACAACCTTTTTGGAGATCCTGAGCTTCCGATGTGGTTCTTCGTTGCATCCGAGCTTGCCGCTTCCCATACCGCAGCCATTTCCGGAGCGGCAACTGTTACTGTCACTGTAACTTCAAGTGGATCACCTGTCAGCGGAGCGAGAGTATGCTTACAGAAAGGTGACTGGCAGAGCGGTGACATTTATCTCGTTGAAACATCAAATACTGCCGGCGAATGTACTTTCTACGTCAATCCATCATCCACCGGTTCTATTTCCGTAGTAGCCTGGGCAAGGGATCATATCTCATATCAGGGAACCATTGCGGTTACCGGCACAGGATTCGAAAGTGGAGATCCGACAGGTCACACCAACCGTCTTGATGCTGTTTACCCCAGCCCTGCGCTGAACTCAGCTGCAATACCGTTCAGTATAGCTTCAAACGGATATGCCAGGGTTGATATCTACGATCTGTCAGGCCGCCTTGTTAAAAAACTTGCAGCCTGTGAGATGACTGCCGGTGAGCATAGCATTACATGGACACTGGAGGACTCGAACGGTGAAAAGGTTCCATCAGGAATGTACCATGTACTGGTTTCAACTGACAGCTGGATGGACTCGATAAACCTGGTGGTTGCCAGATAGATACGGGTTATTCCATCACGGAGACAGTTCCATCATTGAAGTTTACGATATATGTGGCTGTACCTGAGGGAAGTGTACAGATACCAGAAGGATTGCTTCCCACATTTCTTGATGTGATCACATAGTTGTCTGAAGTACGGATCAGGGATACAGTATCATCTGTACTGTTCGCGACATAAACACACTCTCCTGAAGGATGCGTACCGAGGCCCCATGGGCCGTTACCGACATCAACGGTTTCCATCAGTGTATAATCGGATGTACGGATAACGGATATTACATCGTTGCTGTAATTTGATATGTACACATAATCTCCCGATGGAAGTGTACAGATACCGATGGGATGCGGAAACGTATCAATGGTTTTAACTACTGAGTTATCTGAGGTTCGGATAACTGACACATCATTTGAGTTCCAGTTTGTAACGTATACGTAATCCCCCGAAGGCAGAGAACATATGCGATAGGGGGTTGTCCCGACATCAACGGTTGCCACAACTGAATTATCGGAAGTGCGGATTACCGAAACAGTGTTATCATCTCGATTGGTGACATAGACATATTCGCCTGAAGGTAGTGTGCAGACGCCGACAGGTCTGTCTCCTGCAGCGATGGTTGCATGGATGGAGTTGTCAGAAGTACGGATAACAGAAACATTATCGGAACCGCAGTTGGTCACATACACATACTCACCGGATGGAAGTGAGGTAATACCATAGGGGATATCTCCGACATTTACAGCAGTCGTAACCGTGTTGTCCGATGTCCGGATAACGGAGACGTTATCATCACCGCGGTTTGTCACGTAAACATATTCCCCTGAAGGGAGCGAGCAGATCCCCCATGGATTGGATCCGACACTAAGAGATCCGGTAACATTGAATGGTACGTAAGTCATGGAATTCACAGTTATTTCATTGCTCCAGCTTGAGATACTCTCAGTATTCGTAGTAAGCAGAGCGTAATAGTAAGTTGATGAAGATAATATGGTTGTATCCGTATATGCGGTATCAAGTGACCAGGAGATGTCACAGACCAGCTCAGCAAGTGTGGAATCATCTTCTATGTTCGGTGAAGTCGATCTGTAGAGCCTGTAGGAATAGAAGTTGGGATTGGGGCACTTGGTCCAGGACAGATCGGCATAGAACCAGGATACATCCGGATTTGACAGTACAGAAGGATCAGGGGCTTCAACAACGGGTGTAGTAATTGACGCTTCGTTGCTCCAGACACCGTTTCCATCGGAGTCGGTGTTCTTCAAGGCATAGAAATACTCCGTATCCCATGTAACATCAGCGTCTACATACAATGTTGTATTGACAACAGTGAATTCACCAAGAATCTCCGCAGAGGAAGGATCAGAGGATATGCCGGGCGTTTCGGACCGGTAAAGAACATAGCTGTGGAATCCGAAATCGGAACAGATAGACCAGGATGCTGTTACTACGCAGCTGCTTTTCGCGCCTGTTGAATTATGCCCGGAAGAGGAAAAAGATGGCGCGTAAGTATCCGTAGTACCGTTCATGCCGGTTTTGCCGGTCTGACCGGTGAAAGTTACTGACAGGGTGGAGGGAGATATAGAGGACCCGGAAGGACCTGTATTGTCCCCGCATGCAGAAGGCAGCGAAAGAGCTATAGCGATGGAAACGATCATTAAATATTTCATATTGTTATTTCTATGCTTGGGTTATGTTTTGCTGAAGTAAGTGGATAATTGCAGTTAACTTTCAGTGTGTCAACCAATAGAAGATGAATCATCCGGTATCATCCTGTCAGGCAGCGATATCCTGAATCTGCAAACAGAGTCTCCAGCTAGAACACTCTGAAGGACTTCAACATTTACAGGTTCACCGAACACAATATCGAACATCAGTTTCTGAAAACCTCCGCTGCAATAACACCAGTCAATCGGTATCTCGGGGCCGTTCATTATTATGGCTTCCCTTGCAAGCGGACAGTGGCATGCATAGTACCTTTTCATGACATCATCCTTTTCCATCAGCCACTCTTTCGGTGAATATGGAATCTTGGTGACATAAAGGGAATTACCATCACGAACAGCTGAGAGAATCTCCTGATTACCTTTAACAAGTTCAATAACTTCCGGTGTAATTTCCTGTTCGAACCATACTTTTCCCTCGTCAAGATGATGCTGCAGAATCTTTATCTTTTCAACGTGAACTCTTTTCAGGAACTCATCGATAGAAGCCGATTCAGCAAACCACTCCAGGTGTTTACTGAAGCTTTCATGAGGAATTCCGTGATGATTGTCAGCCAGGACATCATGGCAGGTATTCGAGCCGAGTTCCATAAGTCTGTTCACCAGAAGGCATGTATTAGCGGGATAAGTTTCCGGAGGAGAACCCAGAGGAGGAAACTCAATATCATCAAAAACTTTGTTCCTGCAGTCAGCATTCTTCTTTATCTTCAGCTTCTTGGATATGGATTCGATAACTTCTCTTCCGCTGACGGTAGAAATAATATAGATGTAAACACTGTTCTGCCCTGACATGTAGAAGTACCTGGCAAGATCCCGAAAGTGCTGCATGGAGTTATTCTCCTCTGCGATCAGCTTAGAGAAATACTCCTTAACAAAATGGATATCAACAGACTCCATATCTCCCCCTGCTATGGAGAGATAATCATCGAAATCAGCTATATTCCGGATAGCGGTTTCTATGGCGTATTTATCAATAGACATCGATCGGAGGAATTCAGCGTACTTGCTGTATTTAATGTGTAACCCCCTTTATCCGGATTATGTTCATAGAAGCATAATCCCAAATATGGATTTGTAAAGAACTGCATATGATTTAAAGTCGTCCAATCGCAAATTTCAGACACTCCGAACAGAACAGAGATAATTTATTTGAATCTCTGTACAATCCTTGACATAAATTTGCGTATCTCTATATTACTAACCGTGATTCAGTGTCTTTGAGAATTGGATAGGTTCCACTCGACTCATTTCTGAGAATTGTGTTCCCCATATTATCAGGACATTCTGATATCCATATGTGACCATTCTGGTTGCAGCAGCCGGTTGCGATACCGGGCAATAAGCTTCGGATTATCCGAAGCACCGGGCTTGAATCCCCGGGTATGGAGGGTCTGACCCTCAGAAATGGAGTTATTCTTGAATAACAAATTGTTTGTTGGCGGTCTTTCGTGGGGAACCACGGACAAAGAGCTTATGGAAGCATTCGCACCTTACGGTACAGTTACCGAGGCAAAAGTAATTAAAGAACGTGATTCCGGAAGGTCTCGCGGTTTTGGTTTCGTTACTTTTGATACCGAAGCAGAAGCTACCGCAGCAGCTGAAGCTCTTAACGATACAGAGCTTGACGGACGCAGTCTCAGAGTAGATTTCGCTCACGATAAGCGCTAAAGCCAGCTATCTATGTATAGAGGAGGGCAGCTCATTGAGCTGCCCTTTTTCTACAGGGGACGTACCCATTAATCCCTATTGACGATTAAGCCATATGGAACTTAGACTAAGTGACACTTCCATTAACAGAGGAGGGTAAAATGAAAAAGTGTGTGGTAGTTCTCGTGATTCTCGTATCAGGCGCATTTGCATTCGGCGGACTCGATGTCCCTGATGTACCAGATACCGAACTTCCGGAGATAGAGATTCCGGGTCTTGAAATCCTTGATGGAATTCAGGTTCAGCTTGATGAGATAAATGTTATAGCCGATTCTCTTCAATGGCTGATACCCGACCTGGCCATTCTTGATGATCTATCTCTGAAACTGACGGAGCTCAGGGAAACAGATCCCGATGTAATCGGGCTTCAGGAAGAACTTGATGCCCTGAGAGCTGAGCTGGTGAGTGCAAGGAGCGAAATCCAGGAGATAAGTGACAGTATCACCGAGCCTGTTGCTGAAGTGCGTGAATCAATTGATTCATTCATGGATGGTCTTCCGACAGTCTCTGAGTAGAAGCTTCAGCTGATGACTGAGGGGGGAGGCTTCAGCCTCCCCTTTCTGCAATAATATCTTACAGACTCAGGTTTCAGGTAGATATCGACGTATGGGAACTTGCAGGGATACGGCAGGAGCTTCCAGGCATAATCAGCGCTATGCCGGAGGACCATGGCCGGCAGGTGATCTGCAGAGGCTGTCATTCTCCTGTTACGGTCCAAGATTCGATCTTCAGGGCTGGGGGGAGGACTGTACACTGCGACAGGTATTTACGATTCCGGTTCAGTAACAGTTCAGTTCATGATCCTGAGCAGGTAGTCCCTGCACTGCCATTCTGTTTATACTTGAGCGGCATAAGCCGAAGGCAGAATTACATCATACAACTGTACGATTTTGATTGTGAGGCTATTTATGGGTGGATTTTTCGGTGTTGTCTCTGAAAACAGCTGTACATCCGACCTGTTTTACGGTACTGATTACCACTCTCATCTCGGTACCATGCGCGGCGGGCTGGCTGTCAGGAGCGAAAGTGGAATTCAGAGAGTTATTCATGATATCACAAACGCTCAGTTCAGATCAAAATTCGAGAATGATATTAATAAGATGGATGGTTCAATGGGAATCGGGGTCATAAGTGATTATGAAGACCAGCCACTCTTAATTGGTTCACACCTGGGCAGATATGCAATAGTTACAGTTGGTGCAATCAGCAATATCGAGGCACTTATTGAGGTTGTATTCAAAAATAGAACCGGGCATTTCAGCGAAATGACGGGCTGTGAGGTGAATCCAACAGAAGTAGTTGCAATGCTGATAAATCAGGAGGATTCCTTTACGGCAGGGCTTGCAAGAGCGCAGGATTCAATCGAAGGTTCCTGTTCCGTTCTGCTTCTTACGGATGACGGTATCTATGCATCAAGAGACAGACTCGGTCGAACACCCATATCCATCGGAAGAAGCGGTGATGCTACCGCTGTCACCTTTGAAACCGCTGCATTTCCCAATCTCGAATACGAGTTTGTTTATGAACTCGGACCCGGAGAGATAGTACTGCTCAAAGCTGATGGTTTCGAGCAGCAGAAGTGCCCGGGGGACAAGATGAGCATATGCTCATTTCTCTGGGTCTACTACGGGTTTCCAGCTTCAAATTACCAGGGGCTGAACGTGGAAGATGTCAGAAACCGCTGCGGAGAATGTCTTGCCATGCGGGATAATGTCGAAGTTGATATGGTAGCCGGTATTCCTGACTCAGGAACCGGACATGCGGTAGGATACGCAAACAGTGCCCGGATACCTTATCGAAGACCATTTGTGAAGTATACACCGACCTGGCCAAGAAGTTTCATGCCTCAGATTCAGGAGCAGAGGGATCTTGTAGCCAGAATGAAGCTCATACCAATCCGGGAACTCATTCAGGACAAGCGATTGCTGTTCTGTGAGGATTCAATAGTAAGAGGTACACAGCTTCAGGATACAGTAAAGCGACTCTTCGATGCAGGAGCAGCCGAAATTCACATGAGACCTGCCTGCCCGCCACTGGTCTTTGGATGTAAATACCTCAATTTTTCGAGATCTCGCTCACTTATGGACCTTGCAGCAAGACGAGCAATAAAAGAGCTTGAGGGAACCGGTGAAGTGGTACCGGACGCTTATCTTGATACCGATTCACTGGAGTATTCTGAGATGATAGAGCGAATCAGAAAAAGACTCAGGCTCACATCTCTTTCCTATCAGAGGCTGGATGATCTCATTGAAGCTATCGGTCTGCCGGAGGATCAGCTCTGTACGTACTGCTGGAGCGGCAGAGAGTAAACAGAACAGGAGAGGAGTATTTAATTGCAAGCTGAATTCTATGCGGTGCTTACCGCTATCTGCTGGGCAGCAGGTTCATTGATGGAAAAAACAGGTATTAGACTTGGAAATCTGACTCCAGTCATGGGAACTGCCATCAGGACGGTATTCAGCCTTATTCTGCTGACTTTCATTTCCTATCCGTACTGGGGGGAGCTGAAAACTGCCGGAGCGAAACCTGTTATCCTTATTGCGGCTGGCGGCGGAGTGCTCGCTGGAGGTCTTGGTATAATGTTTCTCTATACAGGTCTTAAACACGGTCATATTTCATCCGTAATGACCATAGCATTCTGCCTTGCTCCAGTGCTTGGAGTTATTCTGGGAGTTCTTGTACTCAGGGAAAAACTAACCCCTCTTCAGATAACTGGAATAATCCTTTGCGTTACAGGGGCGGCAATGACAGTGTATTTCAAACACCCGGAGTCAGTTTAGAGCCTTTTTTAGATGATACTCCGGAATACACTGAATAAGGGGGATATAAATGGTTCACGGCAGAACAATAACCGTTTCAACAGACGGGTTTTCAGATATAATAGATATTACGCCTGAAGTTCAGTCAACCGTATCCGCTTCAGGAATATCGGATGGTATTGCAACCGTTACTGTGATAGGCTCAACTGCATCAGTGACCACAATTGAGTACGAACCAGCGCTTGTCGAGGACATGAAAGAACTGTTTGAAAAGATGATTCCAAAGGATATCAGATCCCGCCACTCTGAAACGTGGGGCGATGACAACGGGTTTTCCCACATGAGAGCTTCCCTTATGGGGCCCGGCATTACACTACCCGTTGTCGACGGAAGTGTTATGCTGGGAACATGGCAGCAGATTGTTGTTGTGGATCATGATAATCGTCCACGGAAGCGAAATGTAAGGATTCAGGTTTCAGGTTGAAATCATGCACCCAGGGACCGCAGGGAAGAGGGCATGGGAATTGAAAAGGCGGAATATTTCCTTCGCAGATAAACTCACCCTGATGATAACCTCGACATTGATGATCATATCCCTGGGGTGCATTTTCGGTGAGGCTGAACCGGTTCTGCCCGCTTATCCCGCGGAGATAGCTGCAGAGATATCATTTACCGCCATTGGATCACCTTCCATATGCAAATGCATGAATGAATACGATATCGCTCTTGTCGCTGCCGGAAACAGCCTGGTGCTTATTGATATGATTAACGGTACAAACGAAAGCATTATTGACCTTGGACTGGAGATAAACGACATAGCTGACAGTGATGTGGACGGCTACGCTTATGTTCTTACGGGCTCTCTTCTTCATCCCGTGAACCTGTCCGGCGCATTTCTAGAGCCTCCGGTAAAGATCACTTCGGAT
>JBDLJP010000090.1:0-7784 GCA_039714295.1 Candidatus Fermentibacterota bacterium | reverse complement strand
ATCGTATCGGTATTTATCTGGTAGGTAATATTTTTCCTGGTTTTGAACTCCATAAGAGCTGTACCGTCGTATTCACCAAGTTCTGAAAGTGTCGGTCTCATATGACGCAGAATCCTGGCATCGTAAACATCGGAGTAGGGAAGCACGGGACAACGGCAGAAGAGTTTCTTCTCGGTATCTATCTGCTGATGTATCTCCAGTCCGCTGCGAAGTCCTATTGCTTCGTAATCCGAAGCTGTCATCTCTTCCATTGTTTTTATCACGGTGAGACAGATCTCCTTGCGTTATACCTGCGAGTGCACATATACAGGAATTAAGAAATATTCCGAGTTTCAAGTAAGCGTGAACATATTTCAAAGAGGTTTAAATACCAAGCTCCTTGAGCCTCGAAAGCAGTGTTCTGTAGCTGACTTTAAGTATCTCAGCAGCTTTTTTTCTGTTGCCGCCGGTTTCATTAAGTGCCCTTCTTATCATTTCCCCTTCGCGAATTCTCGCTGCTCTGGCTGATTCTTCAAGCAGACCTTCATATTTTTCCGCATCATCTATCTCAAGTAATCCTGCATCGATGATCCGGTTATCCGCAAGAGCTGCCGCCCTTAGTACGATGCTTCTGAGCTGTCTGACATTTCCAGGCCATTTGTATCCCTTAAGTTTGATCATTGCGCTATCCGTAAGTACTGCATCGCGGTATCCGGATTGGCTCAGGAAGTGCCGTGTCAGTTCAGGTATGTCCTCCAGCCGGTTTCGAAGGGGTGCCAGTGTCACAGGAAACTCACCTATTCTGAAGTATAGATCAGTGCGGAATCTGCCGGCTTCGGTCTCCTCCTTGAGTTCTCTGTTGCTTGCGGAGATGACTCTTGCGTTTGTATGAAATATCTCGGATCCACCGACTCTGGTATATTCCCTTTCCTGAAGCACTCTTAGAAGCTTACCCTGCAGAGAAGTGTCAAGGTCTCCTACCTCATCAAGGAAGATAGTCCCGCCCTGGGCATGTTCAAATCTGCCCTGCCGTGTCCGGTCTGCACCGGTATAGGCGCCCTTTTCCGCTCCGAACAGTTCACTCTCTAAAAGATCAGCAGGTATGGCTGCGCAGTTAACAGGTACGAACGGTCCATCCGAACATGCGCTTTCCCTGTGGATCATTCTGGCAAGAAGCTCTTTTCCGGTGCCGCTCTCACCCAGCACAAGAATATTCAGGTCTGTCTCTGCGCCTCTTGACGCCCTCTTAAGTGTGGAAAGAAGAGAGGGCGATGAGCCTACAATATCGGTACCAGCGGAATGGACATATCTTCTCAGTAATGAAAGCAGCTCATCCAGATCGAAGGGTTTGGTGATGAAATCCCTTGCCCCCTCTTTCATCGCATCAACAGCAAGGTTAACTGTACCGAAAGCTGTCATGAGAATTACCGGCACACCATGATTGAATTCCCGGGATTTTCTGAGTATATCCATGCCGTCGATATTTCCGGGAAGGCAGATATCACTCAGAAGGATATCATAAACGCTGTTTTCGATCTTCCTGAACGCTTCCATTCCGGAAGATACAGCGGTTACATCCCACCCGTCTTCGTCCAGAGCTGTTGTAAGCATATTACGCATAGCACGTTTGTCTTCTATAAGCAGAATTCTTTCGATATCGCTTACCTCCTGATCTTCACTTAATCGGGAACAGAATCGTGAACAGGGCTCCTCCCTCTTCTCTGTTCTCACCCCTGAGCTCTCCACCCATGGATTTTATTAATCTTCTGCTGACGGAAAGGCCCAGTCCCATATTACCGCTGCTTCTGTTTTTTGTTGTCCTGAAAGGTCTGAAGACTTCCTCTCTGTCCATGGAAAGACCGGGCCCTGTATCAGCAATCGATATTAAGAGGTTCTCATATTTCCTCTGAATCGAAATCACTACTGCAGAGGATGGATCAGCCTCGATAGCGTTCTGCACGATATTGCAGAGACAGGATGTCAGAAGTCTTCTGTCAGCTTTTATCGATATATCATCGATCGAAGATGATACGGAGCATCTGTCACTGTCCATTCTTGATGCTTCTCTGCATAATGAAAGGATATCACTCCTGCTGAGATTCGCCGAAACCGGTTCCGGCGATCTTGCGAAGTTTCCAAGGGAACTTATCCTTTCCTGAGCAGAATCAACTTCCCTTTTGAACTCTGAGATAATATTCACCGTTCTTTGATCCGTATGCCCTCTGGCAAGAAGATCTACGAATCCGGATAGAGCGCACAGTGTATTTCCCATCTCATGGGATATCCCTGCTGAGGCTGCTCCGATATCAGCCATCGCAGTTTCATCAGCGATTTTCTTTTCCAGTTCGCTTATTCTGGTGACATCGGTGACCAGTAGTGCTATCTCATCGTTTTTTGACCGTGATATCTCGATACTGTACATTTTATCAGTTTTTACACTCTTATCCCTGACCTGAAACTCGGAAGTCGTATTCCCCTCCATGCTCATTGAATGAAGAAGGGGTTTGAGCTGTTGCCCGGCAGGTGTTCTCTCCCATGGAAATTCATTCCTTATATCATCATCGCTTAGTCTGAACAGCTCTTCTGACTGCCTGTTGAATAATGATAGTTTGCCGTTTCTATCAATAGCCAGTACCGCCGACCCCAGCACTGAAAGAATTGCGCCTGATCTCTCTTCGACTCTTTCAGCCCTCTGCTCCGCCTGCTCCCGAAGCTGATTCAGCTGGTTTTCTCTTTCATGAAGAAGTTCGACAAGACGGTGGAATGAAGCGCCTGCAGCTTCAGGATCGGTTCCGCTTCCGCTGCTGAAACGATCCGCCTCTACGAGTATCTCCCTTAAGGGGTGAATCAGTGTACGGGCAAGGTATCCGGGAGAAAATATCGCCAGAACTGCCAGAGCTGCGGTTAGTGCTGCAAGACCTATTATAAGCGTCCTGTAGAGTGTGGAGATCGAGGATCTGCCCGGTCTGATACCAATGAGATAGTCTGTTCCAGTCTGCTCTACAAAGTACCATCCGTCTGTCCCGGCAGGTACCGGAATCTCGTCTGAGGGAGAAATTCCTGCTTCTGCAATCATATTGCCGTAAGAATCGAATAGAACCGCGGATTCCAGACTTCCGCTACGGATAAGAGGTTCTGTAATGCTGTTAAAACTGTTCAAATCGCTGGAGTCCATTATCGAACTGCTTATTGCATATGCTGTTGCAGTGGCCATATGACCGGATTCAGCCTCAAGACCCTTATTCACAAGGAATACGATTATAAAGGATACTGCAACAGCGGCAGCGGCAGCTCCGATGACAAGCCCTGTCAGAAGCTCAACTCCTATAATGAATCTCCTGGACAATCTATCTCCTTAATACTGATCAGTTACCTGATTAGAATCCTGTCAAGATATATTCCATCATACCGTCCATGTCTGCCATCCAGTCCAAGAGGCGCTATACGGATACTTTCCCCGCAATCAACCGATGGTATAGTGAAGTCGGATCTTACTTCGCGCAGATTCTCCGGCATTGAGGGAAGATGAGTATCCCTCAGGATGCTTACCCATCCGGGTGCATCTCTGACTTCGGATAACGCATACACAGAATCCCGCCACTCCCCGCTGGATACCGCAATGCCGGTTTCCGCTCCTTCAGAAAGAGAGCGGAACAATACAGTCAATTTCAGGGAATCTCCCGCATCTTCGGGTACGGGGAGTACAACTGCATCCGCTGGATCTCCAAGCATCAGCATTTTCTCTCTAGAAAATAACCAGAATTTTCTGGATTCAAGATCAGTTTCAAATGGGTAGATACTGCAGTAGTCTCTGTATTCCGAAGGAATATCCTCGGCTTCCCATACACTCTTTTCCAGCCCTCCGAGAATGCATGACAGCAGAAAGACTGAGGTAACGGCATACTGGATATATCTGTTTTTTCGTTTAAGGAGAATGATCACGAAAAGAGCAAACATCATCCATCCGGCGAATAGAGGTAAATTGAACCTCAAAGCGCTTGGAAGTATGTCAGTTATACTACTGAAATGTCCGGATATCCTGCTGACCAGAGAATCGCTTCCATCTGCGAAATTGAACCTGAGAACCGGATAAGTGAAATAGACAGCGGAAATACCCAGAGATATCCAGATCAGCAGCTTAACGCCTTTTCTCTTCCAAACCATGCCGAGTGAAGCAAGGAGAACCGGAAGCAGGGGCAGAAGCATCCTTCCTGCAGGCGTAGGCATGCCGCTCCACTCGTTAGGGTTCCAGAAGACAAGAATGAGGAAATAGAAAAGAGCCGGCAGGCCAAGCCAGAGGAAAAGAGTTCTGTTTCTGTTTTTCAGGATGTTCAATCCCGCAAACCCCGCAAGTACCCAGGGTGCTTTCCAGAGCAGACCGCTCTCAATATCTGCAAGTGAGGAACCGGCAGCAAGAAGAACCTCCGGTGTTCTGTACAGGGGCTGCAGCAGTACTACCTTGATAAATGACATATTTCCGTATCTGACCCAGAATATCCTTCCGTTAAGTAACAGAAGGTCAAAGAGTAAACCGGCAGCAACAAAAGATACAAGCGCAGCGAACAGCAGGAGTTTCCTTTTCCCTCTGTACTCGATCAGGAGTGCTGCAAGAAGACCGGCAGAGAGTCCGATAAAACGGAATTTTATCAGTACAAGAATGATCGCTGCTGTTATTACCCAGATGCTCTTCTTCGATTTTGAATATAAATAAACAGCTGAAAGAAATACGGCGAGAGCCAGCCAGCCCGGGTAGACAAGTCCAAGGATACTGCAGCCGGGAACCAGGAAAAACCCGAGCACGGAAAGCTGTTTCCAGTTGTTTAATCCTGAATCCCTGAGAATCTTCGACAGCAAAACCATTGCAGCAACAGCAAACAGAAGATTCATTCCTCTCATACCCGGAACGGAGAGCGGGTATCCGGGTATCATCAATGCAGGATAAAGACTCTGATGATGGGAGATACCGGCGCGTGGATCACCGAGCTGACTCGAGTATTCGCTGAATCTGCCAGTTTGTGGAGAGACCAGTCTTTCTGTGATCGAAGCGAAATGCGGTTCATCACCTGTAAACGGAACCAGAAGCAGAATTAATGGTATCAGAGGCAACAGTGCGAGGAGTATCCCGAATCTTCTGGAGGATACTGACATGAGTCCGGGGAAAATACCCATAAGAGCGCATGCGGCTGAAATAACCTCAAACCCTGTATTCACTGTCCAGAAAAGTGAGAATACTGCAAATACAGTCAGAAGATATACAGATAACTTCGGAATTCCTCCTTTTCCATATAAAAGCGCAGTTATCAGCCATGATAACGGTATAAGCCTGCCCAGTAATCCGGGAGATGGCATCCCGGCAATACGCCAGATGAGAAATATCAGGATCGAAGACGCCGCATGAAAGAGCATTCCCGACCTCTCTTCAGCGATCCTTCTGAGACTGATCAAATTGAAGCCTCCGCATATTCAAAGAAGATGACAGGATGGGAAAACGGTTTCCATGTACGCGTTATTTTTATAGATATCGGAAATTCCGGTTCTTCTATGATAAGTGTATTCTCTCCGGGATAGACTGAAAATACTCTGTCTCCGGATATTGCGGAGCCTACCGGATCATTATCCCTTACTCCTCCGGCGTATACTTTCAAGGTTATACAGTCGGGTTCAATCCCGGGAGCCTCCAGAAACAATTCTCTCATGCCCAGATTCAGTTCGGAAGGTGCAGGCCATATTACCTGACCCTCTGCCAGAAGTTCTTCTGATACAGCGGATCGATGTATGTACGTTGATGGAGGACCGAAGATTATCAGTACTCCGAGGATACCACCTGCAAGAACAGCAGCTCGCCATTTATCGGATTTAACATGTGATGCAGCAATGAGTGACGCTGCAAGGGGAATTATTCCGCTGAGCACCCCGGAAAACAGAATTGCAGCTGATGAAAGCGCGAACAGATACCTGGAGATTATCCGATCCGAGAAGAGAACTGCAAATACAGCACCTGTCATGAGTAGCGCTGATGCTCCACCGGTTCTTACGAAGAGCAATGCGAGCCCTCCTGCAATAATCGATATAACTGTAACAGCACGGTTTCCTCTTACTAGAGCTGTACCCGCTGAGTAAAGAGATACTGCAATCGTGAAAAAAGAGAAGCCATGAAGAATAAAGACTCCCAGAGAGATCGATAACGCGAAAAGCAGGTTACCCTTATTCATAAGTAACATTTTCCATCTCGATGATCTGTTCAATTCTATCCGGTACGAGGTACAGTTTGCCAACTCCTTCGGAAACGGAAGCCTTCATAACAGAATCCTCTCCCCTGTTCAGAAACACTCTTGAAATAATACCGATATCGGACCAGAGTGCGACTGACCCTGAAATATTGCATGATCGGATTTCCATGGTAAGTGTTCCCGCTTTTTCAGGTACACAGAGAGTACCGAAACCGCAGCCCTGAATCTTTGTGTCCTGCCATCCCGGTCCTGTGATGACGCTGCTTTTGAAATCAGATCCGGGAGATGTGCTATGCGTCCTTGGATGCGGCATTCTGAGGGGTCTTGGAGCGAGCAGGTCCATCAGATACTCCTCGGGCAGGGATGAATGCGCGACTTTCAGCTTCCGAGCCCTCTGCACTACCGGCAGTCTCCAGAGCCAGGGTTTCCCCCTCAAAAGGGAGGATATCCTTGTTCTTAATTCGGTTCTTCTCCAGTGATCCGGCAGACGGCAGCTTGAACCGCCCAGAAATTTTCTTGATAAATAAATTGAAGAGCTCAGCTCCCACTTTTCCGCAGCCCTTCTGCTGCTTGAGGCACCCATCATGTGCTTCCCCTCGGCATCCGGTTCCAGGAGCAGTGAATACCCCATTCCCGCACGTCTAAGGCATAGATCAACATCTTCATAGTACATAAAGATATTCTCATCGAAACCGTCTGCTCTTCGCAATGCATCCGTTCGAAATAGAGATAATGCCGCGGTTATGCAGGGAACTTCTATCGTCTCATTCCGGGGACAGGGCTGGAAATGCATGAAATCGAAATCGTATCCCCTCCCGTATTCAGTCATTGCAGCGCCTGCGCTGAGGGTGATAAGAGGCCATCCCCAGAGTCTTAGAAGGGGTTGCACTCCTGCTGCGTCCGGGGAATTCTCAAGAGTGGATACAAGCTTTTCAAGGTTTGACCGGGTAATTGAAGCATCAGAATTCAGCAGTAGAACATACTCCGTCTCACAGACCGAAAGTGCTCTGTTGTTACCGTACCCGAAGCCCCCGTTCATTTCATTTCTGATTACTCTTGCGGCGGGAATCATTTCAGCCGCAATCTTAACAGTTGAATCATCTGATGCGTTATCGGATATGACAATATTGCATAGAGATTCAATGCCTGCTAAAGTAACTGCAAGCTCAGGGATCAATTCTGATGAATTCCATGTAACAACAACAGCAGTGATATTATTCTTCATTGTCTGTTCACTTCGGGGCAGCATTGTGAAAGACGCCTGTAGAACCTGTCGGTGACTTTATCCCAGGTCCATCTGTCAAGCACATCCTTTCTGCCGTTCCCGCCCATGATCCTTCCGGCTTCTCTGTCGGTCAGAAGTATCTCTATCCTGTTCGTCAGAGCAGCTGTATCTCCCCATGATACAAGGAAACCATTTTCTCCATCGCGTATCATATCCGGCATTCCGCCCGACCAGCATCCGATAACCGGTTTCCCGGATATCCAGGCTTCAAGGACCACTATTCCAAAGCAATCCAGCCTTGAGGGGAAAAGAACTATATCAGCGGCTTTGAAAAGATCAACTCTATCTTC
>JBDLJP010000089.1:0-7833 GCA_039714295.1 Candidatus Fermentibacterota bacterium | reverse complement strand
CCGAGAGTAATAAAGCAATCAGAAGGGAAACTGACATGGTAACCGTTCCCAGAATTGCGGATCTCTGTTGTTTTGGAGGGTAGCTGACAATGATAAGAAGTCCCGGGCTGATGGCTAGAATAGCCGCTCCTATGGTGAAAGATGTTCTTCGAAGGATTGGGATCGGAAAAAGAAACCACACAATGAAAAATATCAGGAGAGGAACGATCAGAAGCAGAGAAGTCAGAAAATCAGGACATTTTGAAAGCAGGGCTTTAGCCGAGTTGAGCACTCTATCTGATCCAGCCAGGAAACGGATAACAAAACCACATGCAAGAAGAAGAATAACAGACGCACTCAGAACTGGAATTGACCATTGTCCTGAAAGTACTCCATTGCTGCTGGTGGACGTCAGGAAGGCAAACAGCAGAAGCAATAGAGTGACCAGGATTACTGCGAGAATGATTCGTGGCTTCAGATTGGCTGATCTCAAGCTTCCTCCTGTATGCTCAATTGAATTTCAATTCCTTGCGGTGCAAGCTCAGTGTTTGAAGAGTTATCAGCAGTGGTGTAACATAGTAGAAGTCCTGCCGGAGTAATAGAGTACATCGGATTGACCGTCAGCGCTGACCCTTTTGATAGATACAGCAGTTTTCAAACAAGTGCCCTGGCGTTATGTTCTACGGGTATAACCCTCGGCTGGTGAGTGAACGGAGTATTTTGGGAAAGAGAATTGTTGTTTCCTCGGATTGCAGAAAACTCGGCAAAACACTTATTGTCGAGCGTCTCACTGAAGAACTGACAGCCGCCGGTTTGACTGTTGCCTGTGCTAAATTGTCACATGCCGGGCATGGTCCTGCCGGAATCAATTACGGAGAGGGTAATCCTGGCACCGATACCCACCGTTTCAGTGCTGCCGGGGCGTCAGAAGTTGTTTTTTTCGGTCATTCAACAGCAGGCGAGCTTGCAGATAATATCAGCGCTTTTACATTCATTACTGACATTACGATCTTCGAGAGCAATTCGATCCTGAAGTTCATTGATCCTGATTTTCATATTCATATACGTTCGGATTCGGGGCAGAAACAATCTGCGGAAGGCTTGGAGTTGAAAGCGGACTTTACATCGGATGGCCCTGTATCCGCAGAAGATGCCTGCAGGATTGCCAGACTGGTACCGGGATTGATGCGGGCAGGTAACTATTCTCCCATTACAATCGGCGGTAAGCACTGGCTGAACCTTCATGGAGAACCGCTTTTTGGAGAAGGCAGGATGGATCTGCTGAAGGCTGTCCGAGAGACGGGCTCAATACTGCAGGCTGCAAAGAAAACCGGTATCCAGTACAAGCGAGCCTGGGTACTGCTGCACGATGCAGAGCAGCGGCTTGGCGCCAGACTTCTCTTCAGCGGCAGAGGCGGGGTTGGCGGCGGAGGAACCAGTATTACTCCGCTTGCGGAGGCTCTGCTCCATATCTGGGAGAAGTCTGAAGAGGATTTCAACAAAATGCTGGACGGGCTGGAGGTATGATGATTCCGTTCAGGGAAGCGCTCAGACTGGTCCTTGATAATTCAGGAGAACCAGAGGTGGAAGAAGTTTGCATTGACAGGGCTGTCGGTCATGTTCTGGCTTGGGATATTCATTCGGATATCGATATGCCGCCTTTCAATCGGTCGGCTATGGATGGATTTGCTATTTCAGGGGACGAACTCAGACATGACCTTCTTGAAGAGATTACCGCCGGTGATGCGAGGGAGATCAAGGTTAAACCCGGTACTGCATGCCCGATAATGACCGGGGCTGTGCTGCCGGAGGGAGCTGACAGGATAGTGATCGTTGAGGAGTCCGTTGTTGAGAATTCCATTCTTCACCTTGAAAAAGTACCCCCTGAGGGAGCTAACATCTGCTGGAGGGGTGAAGACATCAAAAGAGGGCAGCTGGTTCTGGAACACGGCACAAGACTATCTCAGCAGCATATGGGTATAGCTGCCATGGCTGGAAGGGCTGTACTGCCGGTCTATAGAAAACCCCGTATTGCAGTGGTAACCACCGGAACTGAAATTGTTTCCCCCACCTGGATACCCTTACCGGGACAGGTAAGGAACGCAAACATGCCGCTTATTACTTCACAGCTGGCAATGAGCGGTTTTCCTGTCTCCCTTTCCGTCCATTCCGCTGATGATCCCGATTCCCTCAGGGCATCCTTCGAACAATTCCTCAGTTGCAGCGATATTCTCATAGTGGCGGGAGGAGTTTCAAAGGGCACAAAGGATTTTGTTCCATCAGTACTTGAATCTATCGGAGTGAAGCTGCATTTCAGGATGGTCGCGCAGAAACCGGGGAAACCACTGACCTTCGGCAGCAGTCCTGATGGAAATCCGGTCTTCGGGCTGCCCGGCAATCCGGTGTCTGTAATGGTATCACTCGATGAGTACGTACTCCCGCTTCTCCGGAAACGATCCGGTTTCAAGGGATGCCACAAACGGGCGTATAACGGTGAGATCACTTTCAGTTATCGAAAGAAACCGGGCAGACTGAATTTTCTCAGGGTTATCGCTTATCGGGAGGGCAATGCCTGGAAGCTTCATCTTCCCGACTCCTCCGGTTCCGGTGATCTTATGAGTACGGTAAATGCGAATGCTCTTGCAATCGTCGATTCCGAGCAGTTGAGTGTTCAAGCCGGAGAACTGCTTCCTTTCCACTTTTTCAGTTCCACTGCAGGCGAGCTTGCGTTCTCATGAGGGATTCAAAGGGTCGGGAGATCGATTACCTCAGACTTTCTGTAACTGACAGATGCAATATCAGATGTATTTACTGCATGCCGGAATCAGGAGTTCCCCTGGTTTCTCATAATGATATTCTTTCCGTGGATGAGACTATCCGGCTTTGCGGGATAATCATGAACGCCGCTGATATCAGGAAAGTAAGAATAACCGGCGGAGAGCCGCTTGTAAGAAAAGGTGTTCTGGATATTGTGCGCGGTATCTCCGATCTTAATCCCGACGAGTTGGTGCTTACGACCAACGGTCTTTTGTTTCAAAGTATGGCGGTGCAGCTCGCTGATGCAGGAATAAACAGGGTAAATATCAGCCTGGACAGCCTGAGGGATGACAGATTAAGCCGTATCTCCAGAAGGGATATGAATCTTAAGGAGATTGAAGATGCTGTTAAAGCTGCGTTTGACGCTGGTCTTCATCCTGTTAAAGTAAACTGTGTAGTGATGAGAGATATCAATGATGATGAGATCGACGATTTCATAAGATGGAGCTGGAGAATTGGTGTTACAGTTCGTTTCATCGAACACATGCCCTCAAGGCTTTCAGAAGACACATTCGTTTCAAGGGATGAGATAATCGGGAAGGCTTCAGTCATTGGGAAAATTGTCAGACGGGACGACTCCGGGACATCCGGTATCTACTCCTATGCAGACACCGGACAGACTTTCGGCATAATTGCACCATTCTCCGATCCTATGTGCAGCTCCTGCAGTAGAATCAGGCTGTCAGCCCTTGGTACGCTGCACTCCTGCCTCGCGGAGAAGGAGGGAGTATCACTTAAAGAACCGCTTCGGAATGCTGCAGAGGAGGAGGTTATTTCAGAAATTGTGAGGAGGACTGTTATGAGAAAACCTGATTCCCATGGCGGATGTGTGCAGGCGAAGATGTGGAAGATCGGCGGATAAGTGTCCTATCAAGCACCAAATAACGCATCTTACTCGTCCTTTGGCATTCCTGCAGCGTTACGGCTTCAGTTACATAGCGGTGCTATGCGCTTTCATCCGCGCCTTGCAGGAACACCAAATAACTTCGCAATCTTGCGCCATCTGGCACTTGAAAGGACACTAGTATGAAGAAAATGTCTCATCTTGATGAAAAGGGAAATGCAAGGATGGTTGATGTTTCAGTAAAGGAAGCTACAAGAAGAACTGCCACTGCCTCCGGATGCATCAAACTCGGCAGTAATGCATCTGCCGCTATTGATAATAATAAAGCTCCCAAGGGTGATGTGTATTCCACCGCGAGAATCGGTGCCATCACCGCTGTGAAGAGAACCTGGGAGACGATTCCACTGTGTCATCCCCTGAAAATCGGCGGAGTGGAGATAGAATTCAGTAAGGATGATAACATCGTTGAAGTCACCTGCACCGTTAAGGGTTTTGACTCAACAGGTTTTGAGATGGAAGCACTGACAGGTGTGACTGCTGCTCTGCTCATTATCTACGATATGACGAAGGCGCTGGACAGGGGTATGGAGATAGGTGAAATCAGGCTGATTAGGAAAAACGGCGGGAAATCGGGGGATTATAAATGGCAGGGATAAGCGCTGTATGTCTGTCCGGGAAAAGACAGACTCGCAAAGCAAAGCAGGATTCCATTCTGCTGATTGAGAATTTTGGTATTGAGAACGATGCCCACGCTGGAAGCGGTTCCCGTCAGGTCTCAATTCTCTCCGAGTTGTCCCTTGCCAGAATGGAAGCGGAAGGGATAAGGACTTCACCTGGATGCTGCGGTGAGAATATTGATATCTGCGGCGCTGTCGAACTGCACACACTTCTTCCTGGAGTTCAGCTGAAACTTGGCGAGTCTGCTGTTGTGAGTGTCACGGAGATCGGGAAGGATAATTCCGACGGTCATGCGGACAATGTTATCCGGGGCAACATATTCCCGATTGAGGGTGTTTTTGCGGAAGTACTTGCTGGAGGGACGGTAAAACCGGATGACCCTGTTGAAGTCCTCCGAAACCGAGGTTTTACAGCTGGTGTACTGACAGTAAGTGATTCGGCTTCCAGAGGGGACTATCAGGACCGCAGCGGTACGGCATTACTTGAATTGCTTAACAGTAATGAGTTTCTTCCGGTAAGGTACGCTGTTGTCCCCGATGAGGTTCCAGAAATATCAGCGAAGCTCAGAAGCTGGTGTGACGATGGCTTTCTTGATGTCTTATTCACAACGGGCGGAACAGGATTCTCCATGCGAGATGTTACTCCGGAAGCTACAGATATGATCTGTGAGAGGGAGGTACCGGGTATTCCGGAGATGATAAGGCAGAAGTCGGCATTGATAGTTGAGTCGGCGTGGCTTTCCAGAGCCCGTGCGGGAATCAGAAAGAGGACGCTGGTGATCAATCTGCCTGGAAGCAGAAAGGCTGCGGTGGAGTGTGCGGGCTTTGCTATTCCGATACTGGGGCATGCCCTGGAAGTTCTCAGAGGTGATATCAAACACTGCGGCCATGGGGACGTACCACATTTCCTCAACTAATTTGGCGTGATATACTATGATTGATAACATAATCAGGAATAATAATCATATTAGTATGCAATCATTCAGTAACAAATTATGAACTTTTTCACACTGTTTTTCGAAGCATGATGAACTGGAGGGATATGCCTGTTTTTTCTACATGACCGGAAAGCCCTTCATCAGCGCAAAAACTAGCATTCCAAGATATATATATGGATTGTTTAAAGGTCAGAGTTTGTTCGATAAGTTGAGGAAATGTGGTACGTCCCCCTTTTGGGGATGGGCTGGTTCTGAGAACCAGCCCCTTTAGTTGTTGTCCAGTTAAGTCCAGTGAAATCTAGTTCAGGACCGAGTTCAGGATCCGTTCAGTATCGTCAGTAGCAGCAGCCATTGTGGTTGCGACGTCTCCTCCGAAGAGCTTGCTGACAAGACCTGTGTTCATGCGGGATACGATTACGTTTCCATCATCATCTACATAAACCGATACTCTGCACGGCATCATGGAGGATACTACTCTTGAATCGCTTTCAGATAGAATAGTTCCCGCGAGGTCAACCTTGCAGAGCTCTATGACGGTGACCGGTGGTACATCGAAACCACCGCTTGCAACTGAATTGTTAATCTCGTGAATTGCTGGAACCTTCCAGCCCGCTTCGATCGCTTCAGCCTGTATTCTCTCAACTGTCTCTTCAAACGAATAGATGCTTTCGTTTTCGTTTATCATCATTCCCGGGGCCATGGAGATACCTATGATTCCCACAAGAAGTACTCCGGCAACGAATCCAGCTACGCCTGTAAGTATGAGTTTTGTTTTCATTTCAGTAACCTTTCTGTTTGTTGTATAGTGTCCGTTTGTGTTATCTGACCGCTGCAATTCTTTCAGTTACACTGTCCTCAAGTCTAAAGGCGGTGTAACCTGCCTCTCTGATTCTGGTTACAGCTCTATCTGCAAGATCGCAGAAAACATCGCTGCAGTATGCGAGTACAATTCCACTTCCATCGAATTCAGAAATAAATGCATCTATCTCATTGAGTGGAGCAGATACTGCGCCCGGGAGATGTCTGGAGAGATATTCCTCTCTGTTTCTTACATCAATGATAATCACTTCACCTGAAACGATCATTTCATCAATGCTTTTGTTGTCAGGGCATGTATATCTCATGCGCGTATTCTCCAGTTCTTTCATATGCAGCTTCATATCCGGGAGAAGTTCCACAGAAAGAGACTTAAGATTACTCAGGAATTTAATGACTCCTTCGCAGGAAACCGAGTAAATGGAGTGTCGACCTTGTTTTTCAAAGGAAACGAAACCTGAAACCCTGAGTTTCTGAAGGTGATGTGAAACTGTTCGAACAGGCAGGTCAAGAACCTCCGAAAGATCCTCAACAGACCTTGCCGCCTGACTCAGGCTATCCAGTATCCTCAGTCTTTCAGGAGAATCGAAGGCCTTACCGACCTCAGACATTTTTTCGAAGAATGTTGTTTTTTCCATGACACTCCTTACGCGCTAATGTTCCAACGAATATAAGAATGTAATAATAAGTGTCAATGGCAAATGCGTGATTTGTAGAAATAAAACTAGAAAATATCATAATAGAAAGAATTACTTGACAAAATATAAATTACTATTTATATATTAATCACAATGTTTCTTAGAATGAAGGGAGAGATCATGAGCGAGGAACAGAGAGAGATACTTCAAATGGTGTCTGATGGTAAAATTAGCGCAGATGAAGGTGCACAACTTCTTGAAGCACTCAAGGCAGGAGAGAAGAAGAGAAGAGAGATGGAATCACCAGCCAGGAGAGTTAAGGAAAAGAAGCGAATTATCCTAGAGAACAAAAAACGAAGTCATTTGACAGGAATCGAAAGTATGCGGGAAATCGGACGAATGGTAAAGGGAATCGTGAGAGAATCCGTTTCAGGCATGGACGGCGATTTCAGCGAGATAGATGAAGAATTGTATGAAGATGCCGGGCTTCTCGAAGGATCGATTGAACTGGAGGCCGGAACTGACCTGGTTCTGAAAAGAAGGGCAAAACCTCATACAGGGCGTGGCGGTGATCTGTATTTGATTGGAGTAGAGGGGTCTGCTCTTGAAGCTGTCGGTCCGGATTCACCTTCTATCAGTGTATACCGTGAAGATGGTACATATTATCTGAAGTGGGAGAGCGGTGACCTTACACTCAATGTTCCGGAGACGGTAGATAATGTACGAGCGAGTATAGCCGGGGGAAATATCAATCTGAGCGGTGTGTCTGCGGCGACAAAGATCAAAACCAAAGGAGGCAATATCAGCCTCAATGAAACCTCAGGGGCGTTCAGTGCGAAGACGATGGGGGGGAATATCATGATTAAATTGACTGATGACTGGAAAGAAGACTCAGAGGTGGCAACTATGGGTGGCAACATAGATCTGGTTCTTCGATCCGGTACTAAAGCTGAAATATCCTTGAAGACTATGGGCGGAGAAATCTCTGTACCGGAGGGTATATCCGGATTAACAGAAACTGGACATCCCGGAGCATCAAGAGTAAATATAGACCTGTCAGCGGGAGAAGACTCACCTGATCTGAGTGCAAAGACCATGGGAGGTGATATATCAGTATCCATAAC
>JBDLJP010000088.1:0-7879 GCA_039714295.1 Candidatus Fermentibacterota bacterium | reverse complement strand
TCATCCAGGTTAACCAGATACCTTATTCCAGCAGTTGGACATTCCAGAAGATGGGCATTCCCCATGACCCCCGAACCCGTCAGATTACCGACACTTGTGAATACACCGTACTGGGCATAATAGAGGGCTTCTGCCGACCCTAAAGCCCGCATATTGACCCTGCATGATGCCGCATTCGCTTCTTCTTTAATGGAGGTGAATTTCGGTATTGCAATTGCAGCCAGTATGCCGATTATCACTACAACAATCATGAGTTCTATCAGCGTGAAACCTTTTCTATTCATACGGGTACCTCATTCCGGACTGAAATGTATAAGGTAACTGAGTCATTACATATCAAGGAAGCATAATATTTACCAACCCGTTTATAACTATATTATCGTGGTATATAGTGTATAATTCTCCTATTCTCCGGCAATTGTCTGGCAATATTCCGGATTTACTTAAGAAAGTATCAAGGGTGTACTCATCCGTAAGAATTGACTCAGACCAGTGAAGCATTGTATGATTATTTATGGATATTATGAAGCCCGGTGAATGCATCAGAAACAGATTCTCCGGGAACCTGTAGATAACAAGCAGATCTCACCAGATATTAAGGCGTAAATGTGGCAAATTTCGCAATAACAGGAGTAGCCGGTTACATAGCTCCAAGACATCTCGAGGCTATCACGAGCAACGGACATACAATTGTGGCTGCACTGGATCCGCATGATTCAGTAGGTATTCTGGACAGATACTGTCCCGAGGCGAGATTTTTCCCGGAGCCTGAAAGATTCGACCGGCATATAGAAAAACTTCGAAGGATCAGTGATGAAAGCCGGATCAACTGGATGAGCATCTGCTCTCCGAATTATCTTCATGATGCCCATATCAGAATGGCTTTCCGTGTGGGAGCGGATGTTATATGTGAAAAGCCGATAGTTCTGAATCCCTGGAATCTGGACGCTCTCGGTGAACTCGAAGCTGAAACGGGCTGCCGGGTATGGACTGTTCTTCAGTTGCGCCTTCACCCTTCTATCATCGCTTTGAAAAAGCGGATCGATGAAGATAATCCGACCAGAAAATACGAGATTGAACTCACTTACATAACGCCTCGCGGACCATGGTATCTGAACTCCTGGAAAGGTAATGCAGAGCGTTCAGGCGGACTTGCAACAAATATTGGAGTACATTTCTACGATATGCTTATCTGGATATTCGGAGCTGTGGAGAAAAGCGAGATCCACATATCCGAACCAACCCGCTGTTCGGGATTCCTTGAACTCGAAAAAGCAAGAGTTAAATGGTATCTGTCAATAGACAGAGAAGATTCTCCTCTGTTCAGCGGGAACAACGAACCTTCAACGTACCGGATTATTTCCATCGATAATGATGAACTGGAATTTACTACAGGATTCACCGGACTTCACACTCAGTTATATGAGACAACTCTTGCAGGTTCCGGTTTCGGTATTGAAGATGTGCGGCCATCCATCCAGCTGATTCACAATATTCGCAAGTCAACTCCTCTTGGAATAAACAGCAACTCTCACAGATTTATGTTAAAGTAAGGATTGATATGTCCGATTTCTTCGTCCATGAGTCCGCGTACGTTGATAAAGGCGCTGCTGTCGGCAGAGGAACCAGTATCTGGCATTTCAGCCATATCATGTCAGGTGCAGAGCTGGGTGCAGAGTGCACGCTTGGTCAGAATGTCTTCGTTCAAAGCAATGTGAAAATCGGTAATTACTGCAAAATACAAAACAATGTTTCGGTTTACGAAGGAGTTATTCTTGAGGATTACGTTTTCTGCGGTCCGTCCATGGTGTTCACAAATGTAAAGAATCCCAGATGCAAATACCCTCAGAGAGGTTCGGAGTTCTATGTGACAACGCTGGTAATGGAGGGGGCATCAATCGGCGCAAATGCAACCATCGTATGCGGCCATACAATCGGCAGACACGCATTCATCGGTTCCGGAGCCGTAGTGACAGGAGATGTTCCTGATTACGCTCTTATGATCGGTGTTCCTGCAAAGAGAACCGGATGGGTATGCGAATGCGGGAAGATACTGCCTGAGTTCGATAGAGGTATTCGCTGCCCGGCATGCGGAATGGAGTATAATCTGGATGAAATTGGACGGTTGATTCACAATGTACAGGGATAAAACAATATGTGTTGTCGTTCCGGCTTACAATGAGGAAACACAGATCGAGAATACCGTCACCACAGTGCCGGACTACGTCGACAGAATAGTCGTCATTGATGATAAAAGCAAAGACGATACAGCAGCGATAGTAAAGCGCCTTGCGGAATCTGACGATCGTGTACTCCTGATTCCCCATGAGATAAACGGCGGTGTAGGCAAGGCAATAGGAACCGGATACATCTGGTGCAGGGAGAACGAAATCGACATCGCCGTGGTGATGGCTGGAGATGGTCAGATGGACCCCTGCGATATGCCCTCTCTTCTTGATCCTGTTGTAGAGAATCGCGCTGATTACACAAAGGGCAATCGCCTGATCACAGGAGAGGCATGGAAGAAAATCCCGCGTGTCAGGTATCTTGGTAATTCCGCCCTTACTTTTCTTACTAAAATTGCCTCCGGATACTGGCATGTCACCGATTCTCAGACGGGATACACAGCATTGAATCACAAAGCCCTTCATCTGCTGCCCCTCGAAGACATATACCCGCGCTACGGCATGCCGAACGATTTCCTTGTAACCTGCAATATCTACAACATGCGCGTAATGGATATACCGATAAATCCGATTTATGATATTGGGGAGAAAAGCGGAATCAGAATATCGAAAGTACTGTTTTCTCTGCCAATGCTGCTGATACGACTTTTTTTCCGTCGAATGGTGCATAAGTATATCATCCGGGATTTCCATCCTCTGATCTTTTTCTACTCTCTGGGTTTTGTGCTTGTACTGCTGGATATTCTTCTTATTGTCCGGCTTTCCATTCAATGGATTGCCCAGGGCTTTGCACCGCCCATGACCGCTTTAGCCATACTTTTCTGCACCATCATGGCGATGCAGTCGATTCTCTTTGCTATGCTCTTCGATATGGAAGCGAACAGGGATCTGAGAGGGAAGTGACATCCTCCAATTATGATGAAAGCAATACTAACTCAGCATTTTCATTCATATTAACGATTAAGGACAGGCGGAATGATAACAGATAAGAAAATATTCATTACCGGAGGAGCCGGGTTCATTGCGAACAGCATCATTTCAAGATTGATAAATGATAATTCCATAACAATATATGACAATTTCCATCGTGACACACTCACGGGAAGCGGATACGATACTCACAGGAACATTGAAATCATCAATGGTGATGTTCTTGACTATGAAAAAGTCCTGGAAAGCATGGAAGGCGCTGATATTGTTATTCACGCCGCTGCTATTGCCGGAATTGACACTGTTATCATAGAACCTACAAAAACAATGATCGTAAACATGATCGGCACTGCAAATGTTCTGAAAGCCGCAAAAATTCATGCAGTTAAAGATCGCTTTGTCGACTTCTCCACTTCCGAAGTCTTCGGCAGCATGGCTTTCAAACCGACTGAGGACGCGGAAACCGTTGCAGGCAGCGCAGGGGAAGCCAGATGGACATACGCTGTCAGCAAGCTGGCAGGAGAACACCTTTCGATCGCTTATTTCAGGGAATTCGGGCTTCCTATCGTTTCAGTTCGCCCCTTCAATGTATACGGACCCGGTCAAACAGGAGAAGGCGCGATACAGGTTTTCATAAAGAAGGCACTGAGGAATGAGGATTTGCATATCTACGGCGACGGCAATCAGATACGCGCATGGTGTTATGTGGATGATTTCGTTAACTGCCTGATGAAGTGTATCGAACACCCTGCGGCAGTCGGAGAATCCTTCAATATAGGCAACTCACGAGCTGTTGTTACTACATATGGACTGGCGCAAACCGTTTGCAGGGTTCTTGACTCCAGTTCGGATATTCTTTTCAAACCGGCGCTTTCGGCAGAGATAGAATTGAGAATCCCATCCGTTGAAAAAGCCTACAGCATGCTTGATTTCAAAGCAGAGATCGACCTGGACGAGGGTATAAAAAGGACAGCTGAATGGTTTATGCAGAATGATTAGACTGGCAAAACCCAGTATCCCTGAAGCTGCCCTTGACACTATAAGAGAAATATTCAAATCCGGTGATCTGGTGCAGGGCAGATTCGTAAAGGAATTCGAAACTGAACTGAAAAATTATCTCGATACAGGCTTCTCTGTCATCGTTTCATCCGGAACGGCCGCTCTTCATCTCTCCCTTATGGCGCTCGGAATTGAAAAAGACGATGAAGTAATAATCCCGGCTTTCACTTTCCCTGCAACTGCAAATGTGATCGAAATTCTGGGCGCAGTGCCTGTTCCGGTTGATATCACCTTTGATGATTACTGCCTGGATGTTTCCGCGATTATCCCAAAAATATCGGACAGAACAAAAGCGATAATCCCGGTCCATGAATTCGGTCAGTCTGCCGATATTGAACAAGTAATGCAGATAGCCCGGGAATACAATCTATTCGTAATCGAAGATGCAGCCTGTGCCCTCGGTACAGAGTACAAACGCAGAAAAGCCGGTACATTCGGAAATATCGGCTGTTTCAGTTTTCATCCGCGCAAAGCCATTACAACCGGTGAAGGCGGTCTGATCGTTACAGATGACAGGAATCTGGCGGATAAGGTTCGAGCCCTGAGAAACCATGGTATTTCAGATAAAGGTGATTTTGCTTACGCCGGATTGAACTACAGAATGACGGATTTCCAGGCTGCTGTCGGACTGGCGCAAATGGAAAATATTGAAAATTCGATTGCAGACAGAATTGATATGGCGCACAGTTACGATGAGCTCCTCGCTGACTCTGATCATATCAGGACTCCCTCTGTTTTCCACGACAGGAAAAATGTTTATCAGACCTACCATATACTTCTGGACGAAATGATCGATCGCGATATTCTGATCAAAGAGCTGTATGAGAGCGGTGTGCAGACGAATATAGGCGCTCAGGCGCTGCATTGCCAGACATACTTCAAAGAGAAGTACGGCTATGAAGATACGGATTTTCCCGCTGCCGGAAGGGCTTACAGGAAGGGGCTGGCGCTCCCTGTCGGAGACCATCTGCAGAACGGGGATATCGAGTTCATTGTTGAAATGCTGAAAAGATCCAGGAAAAAATGCGGGGATTGAAAGATGGAAATCAAAGGATTTAAGAAATATCAGACTCACGGAGACGGCAGCTTCAAACGGAAGGATTTCAAGTCTCTGGGAGATAATGTAATATTCGAACAGGGTGTTCTGGTATTTCATCCTGAAAATATCTCTATCGGGAACAACGTGTACATAGGTCACAACACAGTTCTCAAAGCCTATTACAAAAATGAAATGATCATAGGCGATCATACCTGGATAGGGCAGGGATGCTTTTTTCATGGCGCAGGCGGTATTTCGATCGGAAAAGCTGCAGGGATCGGACCGATGGTCAGAATACTGACATCATCGCACAGTGAACCACAGCTCTCAGAACCTGTCATGTCCGGTGAACTTCAATTCAAAGCGGTTGAAATAAATGATGGATGCGATATAGGGGTCGGGTCAGTTATTCTTCCCGGCATCAGTGTGGGAGAAGGTTCAATTATCGGCGCTGGTTCTGTTGTAACTAAAGATGTTCCATCATTTTGCATTGTGGCAGGAGTACCCGCAAAATTCATGAGAAACAGGAGTTGACCCCGATCAGCCGCAGGAAACACAGGATATTCCTCGGAATCGGCGAAGTTGCGGGATACTACACAAATCTCAAGAAGGGTTTCGATGAGATAGGGGTAAAATCCTACTTTTTCAGCATTGACGGTCATCCTTTCGATTACGGCACCGGAAAAAAACAGAACCCGTTTATGAGGTTTTTGAAGTTTCTCCTGTCCAGGAAAATGTCATCAAAGAGAAGGAAATCCCTCTCAGAAATCTGGTGGACTCTGTTACTGGTTGCTATCCTCTTCCCTGTGCGTCTCTCCTTACTTGTATGGTCACTGTTCTGGTGTGATGTTTTCGTTTTTCACGGCACATCATCCTTCTTTCACGGCACATCATCCTTTTTTGAGATGTATGATCTGCCGATACTCAAACTCTTCCGCAAACGGATCGTCTGGGTTTTTCACGGCAGTGATACAAGACCATCCTACCTGAGCGGTTCAAGTATTTCCATGGATTACGGTTGTTCGATAGAAAAAACTGTCAGGATCGCAAAAAAACAGAAGCGGTGGGTCAGGCGAATAGAGCGCTACGCTGACATCATTATCAGCCATCCTCCAAGTTCCCATTTTAATGAAAAGAGATTTGTGCGATACCTCTCTGTCGGAAATCCATTTCATTGCGAATACAATATTGATTCCGAAAAAGATACTGCGGAGAATAACGGGAAACTGCGAATTGTCCATGCTCCCTCCTTCTCCGAATTCAAGGGATCCGGCATATTTCGAGACATTATCAGAAGAATGAAGAGCAAGGGATATTCCCTTGAGTTCGTAGAGATCATCGGGAAACCGAATTCAGTAGTATTAAAAGAGCTTGCCGATTGCGATTTCGTCATCGATCAGCTTTACTCCGACACCGTAATGGCAGGTCTCTCCACTGAAGCCTCCTTTTTCGGGAAACCTGCAGCGGTCGGTGGTTACGCATCACTTGATGATATGGGAATCCTGGCAGGTGCGCCTGCCCCCCCAACCGAATATCAGCATCCGGATGATATTGAAAGCGCGATAGAGAAACTCATTACGAATCGTGATTACAGGATTGAACTCGGAGAAAAAGCACAGCGCTTCGTCCTCGAACAGTGGGCTCCCGCAGCAGTAGCGCAGCGATTCCTCCGCGTTATCAATGATGACTGTCCTGAGGAATGGCTTTATGATCCGCAGGATATCCGGTATCGAAACGGATGCGGTATTTCCGAGCAGAATGCAAAAGCTCTGCTTGGAGAATTTCTTGAACATGCCGGGAAAGAAGGCCTGTGCCTGCCTGATAAGCCTGAACTGGAAAACAGGATCATTGAATTCTCTGATCCGGTTACTTCCGAATGAAATCCACTGCGAGCATATCCAGGCTAAGATCCAGCTGGTACAGCAGAATACTCCTGATAACAGTTCTGTCTGCGGTAATCTGGATCGTATGGAAAAATGTCTCCGAGATATCCAGCTATGATTTCGTATTGAAATATGAGTACTTCATTGCGGGTTCTGTTCTTATCATCTTCAATTACCTGTTCTGCTTTTTCATCTGGCATCGGCTGACCGCTTCCCTTGGTCTGCACGTTCCGGTGATCAGGGCTGCAAGGGGATGGTTTCTTTCTTATCTGGGGAAGTACGTTCCCGGAAAAATCGCCCTTCTGCTGGTTAGAATGGATGCTTACCGCGGTTTTTCAAAGAAAAAGGTAGCGGTCGCTACGATGGTGGAGTACATCATCGCGCTTACCGCATCATCTCTTGTTCTGCTTATATCGTTATCAATTTCTCCCGAAAGTATCCCGGAATACGTTCGATGGACAGCTGCTGCTGCCGCTGCTCTGATGCTCACCGCTCTCTATCCGCCACTGCTGAAAAAACTGATAAATCTGGGATTCAGATTAATCAGGAAAACCCCTGTATCTGAAGTTCCGTCATTCAGAAATATCCTGCTGTTGATCGGAGCCTACATCATTGCCGTACTGATATCAGGCTTTGCGCTTTTCCTTATTTTCAACTCTCTCTCACCTGTAAACTTCAGGTATTACCTTACCATTACAGGTATATACAGTATAGCAGGATTAATCGGTCTGGCCGCATTCTTCGCCCCCAGCGGTATCGGTATCCGCGAGGGTGTGCTGTTT
>JBDLJP010000087.1:0-7955 GCA_039714295.1 Candidatus Fermentibacterota bacterium | reverse complement strand
AGAACCAACGAGAATCTCGACTGAACCTTCGTAATCCTGCTCGAAAAGGTTTCGAATTCTGGACGCTATTACAGCCTCTTCGTTCCTTGCCGCTATCAGTACGCTGACAGAAGGCCATTCACCCGGCGTTATCCATGGAGAGGAGTATTTCCTGAATATTGCGGCTACAGCGAAGAGAATCGATGGATAGATGATCCAGGGCGAAAGAAAAAGTCCCAGTACTATCCAGAAGAAAACGGGGCTCACTTATCGTCTCCCGAATTCACGGAAGCATTGTTTTTTCTGAACAGGTGCTTACGAAAAGTTCCGAAAGCCCTCAGAGTTCTTCTGCCCTCTGTAAAGGGGTGCCGCAGTGACTGAAATACTTTATACAGAAGGTAGCCGGGGCGGAGGTAGAACCGCTTTCTGGCAATATTGCACCATTCCACAAGGGTTTCTGAGGGGAGTCCCGGGAGATCTACAACGCAATCGTGGAGACCCTCAGGCGTTACCCAGCGATTGTAATTTTCGGTTTTTAGCTTCCCCTGTTTCCTGTACCGTTCGTACAGTCTTGTTCCGGGATACGCCATAATCGGGAAAAACTGGGCGGTATCGGGGGCGAGTTTCAGAGACATCTGAAAAGTTTCCTCAAGAGTATCCCCGGTTTCTCCGGGATTGCCGGCCATAAAGCAACCATGAACCAGAAGGCGTGCTTTACGGGCCCGTTCGGCGAATTCCATATTCTGCTCCACCGTTGTTCCCTTGCTTACAGCGTTTAGAATTGCCTGTGAACCGGACTCGTAACCGACGATTATAAGCCTGCAGCCTGCTGCTTTCATTTTACGCATTGCTTCCAGAGAGAGGTTGGCCCTGACGTTTGCAGTCCATGGAATGCGATTGCGGTTCCTGATCAGAACCTCTGATATCTCCTCGACTCTGTTATTGTCAATTGAAAAAGTATCGTCTTCTATAACTATTTCCTGAATAGCCGGAAAATGCAGTTGAAAAAGCCCGAATTCTTCAGCCACATGTTCCGCTGAGCGAACCCTGTAGCTTTCCCGGTGCATGACCTGCGGCCAGACGCAGAAAGAGCATTTATACGGACAGCCCCGGCTGGTTACGGTCATCACGCTTGGAAACCTTGCAGCTGCGAAGAAATAGTGTTCCGGGTTCAGGTGCCTGCTGTAGATGTCAGCCAGGAACGGCAGTGAATCCAGATCTTCTATCATCTCTCTGGGTCCCGTCTCAACGAGTTCTCCCCTTATGTTAAGGCAGAGTCCGGGAACATCGGAAAGACTTCCGCCTCCTGCCAGCCGTTCGGCTGCTTCAACAAGAGTAGCATCATATTCTCCTACTGCAATCCCATTAACTGCAGGAGCAAGCTTCAGGCATTGAACAGGAAGAGCACTGACATGGGTTCCCACCAGCAGGATAAAAGTATCCGGAAGACATTTTTTTGTCATGGATGCGATTCGCAGATCACTGTAAATCGAAGGGGTCGAAGTGTCCAGGACAGCCAGTTCCGGATTGAATTCAGCCAGCATCCGCAGCATATCGTGTTCGGTGATCCCCTGTGCGGGGCAGTCAAGAAACATTACTTCATGACCTGCCTGCTCAAGGGATCCCGCACCGCTCGCAAGCCAGAAGGGCCAGTACAGGGTTCCGCTTTTGTTTATGGCCGGGGAGCGGGAGGTTCTTGAAAACCTGCCGTTCATGAATGGAGGGTTTACAACCGCTGCCTTCATGATGTGATCCTCGCAATTCTGTCTGCAACAGCCGCTGCTGTTATGTCCCAGGAGTAGTTCTGCGCCCTTTTGAGAGCCTTTCGCGCAAGTTCTTTCCTTAGCTCAGGTCTGGACGTCAGTATGGCCATTCCCCGCATTATATCCTCAACTGATTCGGGATTCACAAGAATCCCCGCATCTCCTACCAGTTCTTCAAGAGCGGTTCCGGCAGAAGCTACAACGGGAGCCCCCGCAGCCATGGCTTCAAGGGCGGGAAGACCGAAGCCCTCTTTCAGTGACGGGATCACAAGACCGGCACAGGAGCGGTATAGTTCTCTCAGTTCGTCATCGGTAACATGGGATAGAACCGTAATGCTGTCAGTTGCGGAGCATTCATCCACATCGCGCATGAATTCCCTGAAAGCCCTGTCTCTGCGGACAATCATTTTTATTGAGGGGAATCGCGGATTAATAGCCTTCAGTCTTGAGTAAGCCACTATGAGGCGTGTAATATTTTTGTAAGCTCTGGCGTTTCCCACGTAAAGAAGGAAATCCTCCCTTTCGGAACAGCCCTCTTCTGAAGAGGTGAACAGATCCTGACCAGCCCCCGCTACAAAGGCTTTAGTGTCTGCTCCGGGAAAAGCTCTCCCGAGGTCGCTCAGGGTTGCTTCGGATAGAACGGAAATGGCATCGGCGTGGTCGATAGACCTTCTCATTCTTCTTCTGAACAGGAATTTTGCAAGAATATTTCTGAAAAGGCTGTTTCCGAAATATCCCGGCACGTTCAGTACCATAAGATCATGAACGGACAGAACGGTTGGAATGGAAGGGGTCGGTCCTGCCATGGAAAAGTTCAGGTAACAGTCTGCTCCTTTTGCCTCAATGAGCGGGAGCAGTTTTCGGTTCTCCCCATGCCGGAATCTCATAACGCTGCTTATAACCGCTTCCACAGACAGAGCTTCAACATGTGCCGCTGCATCCGGATTAACGATAACGGAGAGTTTCCAGCCGGGTTTCAGCCTGGAGAGAGCTTCCATTACTCCAAGGGAGTATCTGCCGATGCCGTCAACGTGTAATTGCAGAGCCCTTGCGTCCATCAGAAGGTGCATGAAAAACTCCCGGTAAAAAAGAGAAATTCCGTTCGCGGGAAGATAATTCCCTCTTTATCACATTGTACAGGAGAGCAGAGTTCATCTCCGATGGTAATATTCATTCATCTTCACTTTCTTTTTGTCCGGATCTGTATATCATGTCGGTGAGAATCTCCGTGAGCCTTCCCCCTGCTTTCCTCATTGACCGCTCTGCGGTGACAAACTCCCTGCCCTTCAACGACAGTTTTTTGCTGAAGACACCGTTCAGAAGAACATTTTCAAGAGCGGAGGCCATTTCATCCGGGTCGCGGCGGACAAGAATGCCATTCTGGCCATTGTCAATATTATCGACGAACCCCCCCTCTTTTACAGCGATAACCGGCAGGCCGCATGCCATGGCTTCAAGAGGAACCAGACCGTAAGGCTCGTTGTGCTGACAGCAGAGAACAGCTTTGGATGTGCGGTAAAGCTGAAGAAGCTCTTCATTTGATATTTCTTTCCGTACATTCAGGTCTACTCCCCTCAATACGGCCGATCTTTCAAGATCAGTCCCGTATCCGGGATATTCCCTGTCCGCAATAACAGTAAGGGAGGGTCTTCTATCGGGCGGGATACGCGAGATAACATCTATCGCCATTTTGTGTCCCTTGAAAGGCCACAGGGCTCCGATACTGAGAACCGTATTCTTCCTGACACCGTTCTTCGCCTCGCTCCAGAAGTCCGTGTCCACACCCGGTCTGACTATGGATGAATCCAGCCCGTAAATATCGGTTATTCTGCTCTTCATCCAGCTGGATAAAGTGACGATACCGTCAGCGTTCGCAGATGATTCTTCATCAATTCTTTTCTCCATACCTCTCAACGGCGCAAGGAGAAGATCGAAAAAAGCGTTCCCGGTTCTTCTTATGAGTTCTTTTTCGTAAATGTGGCGGGGGAACTCGTAACAGAAGTAAATGGAAGGTACCGTCAGATACTTCAGAACAGGAGGAGCGGCAACGTACATGGAATTATGCACAAGTGCAATATCCGCCGCAGAATTGATCTCCTCCGCAATTCTCATGCAAAGCCTGTCAAAGGCTTTCAATCTTGCGGGTAGAGTTAAAGGAGCGAAAAGCTTTTTCAAGCCGGATAGCCTGTGAGCATTCCGGAACGGCCATTCCTTTATGGAAACTCCTTTTGGGACCGCAAGGGATGAAGATCCGATGGGAGAATGAACCGTTATGGAGAAGGAAGAGTGCAGTTCCCTGATCAGACCCCCCGCTACATTGATCCCTCCCCCCGGAGGCAGGTTATGAAATACCGCGAGTTTCTGCCGTACACTGGTTGATTCGGGAAGAGTCATGGTTCTTTTCCTCGAGGTTAACGGTTATGATCGCCAGTACGATTTCAGTAGTATATTTAGCACTGTAAACTAACACGATTCGGGTCTCGGGGAAAACCGGAGGAATTCTCGTGCGTATAGCCGTCATTCTTGTCAACTACGGACAGTGGGAGCTGACAAGACAATGCATAGATTCTCTTGACCGGTCCATCGGTGCGGACATCAGGATTACTCTGATAGACAACTGTTCCCCCGGGGCGGTTCCCTCATGGGTAATAAGCCGGAAGGGACTGCGCTTCAAACGTATGGAAGAGAATATAGGTTTTTCCGGAGGCAACAATGCCGGCTTCCGCATGTCTCTTGAGGATGAAGCGGAGTACACGTTTTTTTTGAACAACGATGCGGAAGTCCTTCCCGAAACGGTTTATAACCTCGGAAAGTATCTCAGCGGGAATACAGGAACCGGTATTACAGCTCCCGCTGTTTACTGGGCATCCGACCCTGAGCGCCTCTGGAGTGCCGGCGGAGAATTTGTGAAGTGGAAAATGCGCTATGAAAAGATAGATCATCCCGAGAGGGAATACAGCTCTGATGAGGGAATCCGGGTGGATTTCGTATCGGGCTGCGCCCTGATGATAAGGACAGATCTTTTCAGCAGAGTAAACGGTTTCAGGGAAGACTTCTTCATGTACTACGAGGATGCGGATCTCTGCAGAAAGGTTGTCGAACAGGGTTACTCGGTTGAAGTGCTTCCATCCGAGACCGTTCTGCACAGTGTGGCTTCGGGAAGCGGCGGGGAGCTATCAAAGGTCGCCATCTATTTTTCCGAGAGGAACAGGATCGTTCTGTCACGCGATATGCTGTCTTCCCTTACAAGGTTCGCCTTTCTGATTTACAAAAGCGCTGTTCTGCTGGTTCTCTCAGTGAAATTCCTCCGCCAGGGACCCGATCTGATACCGTGCATCTGGCGGGGGTATCTTGACGGTCTTGCCGGAAAGACGGGCTATTCGAAAGTGATAAACAAGCTCCTTTGACAGAAAAATAGTTTTACTCTATTCCAGAGCGAGCGTATTGGTTATCTTACCCGCATCGATTTGCTGAAGTGCAGGGTTAAGAAGAGAGGCCTGGATGATCTGCAGACACTGTGATCACACACACGATGGAAGAACTGTTGGTTTTGGGGCTGTATGTGAGAGCTGCGGAGAGTATCTTCATGCCTGCTTCAACTGTACCCTATACAATTTGAATGCGGAGAGATGCCGCTCACATACAACAGAGACTGTAAGTAGCAGAAAAGGTAGAAATTTCTGTGAGGAGTTTATTCCAAATACAAATAGTGAGATGGAGCAGGATTCAGTGAAGGAGAAGACCACTGATGATTTCAATACACTTTTCAATACGGATGGTGAGTAAATCATCCCTTTCAATAATCTGAAACCGAAGGGGAAAGATAGCAATGCTTTCTTGCGAACAGAATAATATTTCTGTATGCAAACTCGGCTTCCGAGGTGCAATAGCGCTACTCCTGATTACGGGATTATACTTTGTTTCTTTCTTCTTCCTGCCTCAGAAGATGCGATACATATTAATCGCTGCACCAGTTCTTATCGCTTTGCTTCTGGTCAAACCAGAACCTGGCTTCTGGCTTCCCTTTTTACCTTTGCTTTTCATGGCGGGTGGATCAACAATGCCTTTTGGTAAGTTCCAACCAGCGATTGCGACTATAGTCATAATAACTTTCACAGTGTTTTACATTGTCGACAGAATACTAAGAAACAAACCCCTTTTCGATCCCTCTCCTTATCTTTTCTATTTAATCATAGCAATTCTTCTTCAAGTGGTCAGCATATTCATATCAATTCATTTACACGGACAATACCACTGGAACGCGATCCGAGACGGGAGCAGTCTCTTTATATTTTTTCCTCTTGCTGTGATCATTCCCACCCTCTGCCGAACCGAGAAGAAGTTCAATCAGTTGCTGCGAGCATTACTTGTAACACTTCTGATAGCCGCAGCTATCGGTATTATGCAATATGTCTCGATATCAACCTTCTCAAGAATAGATATGAGTCTCGGATATATATACCGAGGAAGGATTGCCAGTCTCTTCGGCAACCCCAATATATTCGCGGGATACCTTGAACTGGGTATCCCCCTTGCTGTTGCTATGATATTTACAGACAAGGAAAGGAAGTGGAAGATCACCGCAGCAATAGCGGTTATCCTTGGCATATTCGCTGTTCTGTATACTTTCTCAAGGGGGGGGTTGCTTGGAGTATTTCTTGGATGTGGGATAACCCTGATGTACATATTCAGATCAAGAATATTGATCCCCATTCTTGTGGGTGTCGCGGTAGTAATCATATTGATAATGAGTGTTGGTACATTTGAAAGGCAGATGACCTTTTTTATGGATCCATCGGCACACTTGACACAACCGACTATTCTTCACCGATACATTACCTACCGCGGATTCATTAATCAGTTCTCAGGGTCTCCTGTTACGGGTGTCGGATGGGGAGCCAGAGAGTTCTACTGGGGAAGATCATTAATTTACAGCTTCTGGGAGGTAAGACACTGCGTGAGTAGAGAAATGATAAAGACGTTTGGAGGGCTGAACAGTCTCTTTCTTAACCATGCTGTGAAGGGAGGAGTAGTGTCTCTGGGATCTGTTCTCCTGGTGTTCACAACAATTTACATGGTTTTTATCAGGGCACTCAGGAGGGGTGGTGGAATATTGGCGGTTGCCATGTTCGCTGGAATATTCAGCTTTATGATTCATCAGATAATTGGTAATCAGTTGAGATTTCCAACCGTCAATTCACAGTTCTGGTTCGTCACGGGATTGCTGCTGGTTCTAGCCTCATCTGACCTCATCAAACAGGGCAGAGAGGAAATTTTAAATCCGCGTCTACTTCCCGAATCGACCAAACAGGAGGATTCCGAGCAGAAAGGGGAAAATGTCTCGTATCCCTGAAGACGCATATGTGATAATAATTGGGGCGATGAAAAGTGGAACCACTTCTCTCTATTCTTACCTGGCGCAACATCCCTTGATCTGCGAATGCAGAATTAAGGAACCGGAATATTTCTCGCGGCACCAGAGTCATGGAGAGAATGAAATACGGTACGAAGATCTATGGGATTTCGAAAATTCTGTTCACAGATATGTTCTTGATGGATCCACCGGATACACCAAGTATCCCACTGAAAAAAACGTTCCTGAAAGAATCAGTTCCTATGGAATTTACCCGCTGTTTCTCTATATTCTGAGAGATCCGTTTGAGAGAATTGAATCCCACTACAATTCCGGTCGCTTCAACTCCGACTGGAACTACTCCATTCATGACGAACATCTGATAAATATCAGTAATTACTATATGCAGCTTCAGCGGTTTCGTCAGTTTTTCCCCCGGAACAGATTCTTGCTGCTGGATTTCAACCAAATGAAAACCGAACCGGACATAGTACTCAGTAAAATTTACGATTTTCTGCATCTGGACATTTCATTTTTTCCCGATTCGTATCATCGGAAAAATGAAACCTTGTACATCAGCAGGCAGGAGCTTATCTACAGAAAACTGACAAGAACTGTGGGAATCAACAAAATTATACCTGAACCAATCAAGAAGCTGGCTCGCAGAGCTCATTCCCATTCCACTTCTGTCAGGAGGAAACTGCTGACAGAGAAAGAGAGAGAAAGAATTCATGGCATTCTTGTAGCTGATATGATAAAACGGCAAGATGAATATGATTTTAATGTAGGAAAATGGGGTTTCGGGACAGATAGCAGACTATGATACTCCAGAATGAAAGTCTTTTCTCGGAAACATCTTT
>JBDLJP010000086.1:0-7955 GCA_039714295.1 Candidatus Fermentibacterota bacterium | reverse complement strand
GGAAAGGACTTCGATACCATCCATATTCTTTATCCCGCTGAAAATATCCTGCATTTCAGAGGTGGAAGAAGCCTGCACCAGCAGTATTATATCAAAATCTCCTCTTACTGCATCGCATGACTGAATACCATTCATCTTGTACAGGGAATCGTAAATTTCCATACTTCTGTCCGGGTCTGTTATTTTTACAGTAAGGTAACCGCTGACAGATTCCCTCATACCGTCAAGAACAGCTTCTTCCGGAACATCTGTATCAGTCTTCCCGGGGGAGAGTTCATCCAGCGCTTCAACAAGATCGGATATCTCGAAAGGCTTATCAAGATAACCGGTATTATGCTCGGAAAGAGCAGTTAGCATCAGCCTCTCGTCACCGAAACCTGTTATTACAAGAACAGGAAGATCGGGGTACTGATTTTTTATTACTTTCAGTATTTTGAGTCCGTCAATATCCGGCATGAAAATGTCGGTGATAAGGAAGTCGTACGCAACTCCCTTTTCCCGCGCCTGGTTCAGTTCATGTATCGCGGAAATACCATCCGGACAAGCAACTGCAGTGTAATCCTCCTGGGTGAGACCTATGGTAAGATTTCGGCGGATCTCTGCCTCGTCATCAATAATTAATACTCGGCCTTTCAATTGCTGCCTCCTCTTTTCAACTTGATTTTCCAAGGAATGGTGGAACGCTACTTTCCGCTTTCATAAAAGTCAAGAACACATCATTTCAGTGCACTTCCGCTCTGCATAGATCAAGGGCACTGTCCAGATCAACCCATCGGCCCGAACTGAGATACAGGTTCATTGCTCTGGCAGCCCTCCTTCCGTGTCCCATGGCCAGAATGACCGTAGCTGCACCCAGAACAATATCACCTCCGGCAAAAACAGAGGGTACAGAAGTCTGACCGGTTACCTCGTTAACTACAATACCCCCCCATCTTGTCACTTCAAGATCTGAAAAACTATTAGGTACAAGTGGATTGGGGCTGTTCCCGATGGCAACGATCAATGCATCGGTGTCCTCGATAAATTCACTTCCTTCTATCGGAACCGGTCTTCTTCTTCCCGAAGAGTCAGGTTCCCCAAGCTCCATCTTAATAACCTCCGCCCCCCTTATCCATCCGTTTTCATCTCCTACAAGGCTTACAGGATTTTGCAGAAGATGGAATTCCACACCCTCTTCCTTTGCGTGATGTATCTCCTCCAACCTTGCCGGCATCTGTTCCTCTGCTCTCCTGTATACGATCAGCGATCTTTCAGCTCCCATTCGCAGAGCGGTTCTGGCGCAGTCCATTGCGACATTTCCTCCGCCAACAGTAATCACTTTCTTTCCATTTACTATCGGTGTGTCAGTTTCCGGAAAATCATAGGCCTTCATCAGGTTCGCCCTGGTGAGATACTCGTTGGCTGAGAGAACCCCGAGAAGATTCTCTCCATCGACTCTCATAAATCTTGGAAGGCCGGCACCGGTTCCTATAAACACCGCATCAAAGTCATCAATGATCTGTCTTACCGGTATGGTCTTCCCTATTACATGATCATAGCGGAATTCCACCCCGATCTTCTCAAGGTAGTCTACCTCGTACTGCACTATTTTCTTCGGCAGTCTGAACTCCGGGATTCCATAAACCAGAACTCCCCCGGCCTTATGAAGAGCTTCAAAAACAATCACTTCATGACCGAACTTGATCAGATCTCCTGCAACGGTAAGACCGGCTGGACCCGCTCCGATAATCGCAACTCTCTTTCCCGAAGATCTCAGTGAAGGAGGCTGCTCGAACTCTCCCTGTTCCCGATCCCAGTCAGCTATAAAGCGTTCGAGTTTACCAATCATCACCGATTTACAGGGGTCTTTCCTGACTTTTCCGATAGTGCAGAAAAGCTGACACTGCTCCTCCTGGGGACACACCCTTCCGCAAACGGCAGGAAGAAGGTTCCTCTCCTTCATCTTCCTGACAGCACCATTGAAGTCAGCCTCTTCGATGAGCTTGATGAAACCGGGGATATCAATACCTACAGGGCAGCCTTCTATACAGAATGGGGTTTTGCACTGAATGCACCTTTTTGCCTCCAGCATAGCCATTTCAGGAGTATATCCAAGAGGCACCTCATTGAGGTTATTTACCCGCTCCTTCGGATCCTGTTCGGGCATATCAACGGGGGAAATCTTCATTCTTTCTTTGGCGTTCATTGTGAACCCCCTTCGGACATACTGTCAAGTCTGCAGCCTGCATGGGAGGAATAACGTTCAAGCGCGTTCTTCTCTTCGGATCTATATGTGGCAAGACGCGCCATGAGTTCATCAAAATCAACTTTGTGTCCATCGAACTCAGGCCCATCAATACAGGCAAACTTCACGGAATCGTCAACGGTTACCCTGCAGCAGCCGCACATTCCGGTTCCATCAACCATGATCGGGTTAAGACTGACAATTGTTGGAATACCAAGTTTCTCTGTCAGAATACAGACGAACTTCATCATGATCGGAGGCCCCATTGCGATGCACTGATCGTATTTTTCTCCGTTATCCACAAGACTCTGGATAGCATCGGTTACAAGACCCTTCCGACCTTCGCTACCGTCATCAGTGGTTATAATCAGATCATCGCTGGTTTCCCTCATAATATCGGCAAGTATGATCAGATTTGAAGATCTGGCCCCGAGGATACTGGTGACATGGTTACCGGCATCCTTCATTGCTCTGGCCACGGGATAGAGTGGAGCGGTACCGATCCCCCCCCCGACACAAAGAACCCTGCCTACTTTCTCAATATGTGTGGGCTCACCCAGAGGACCTGTAAGTGTAGGTATGGAATCGCCCTTTTTCATCTGTGCCATCTGAAGGGTCGTTTTACCAACTGCCTGGATAATAAGGGTAATGCTTCCCTCTCCTGTATCAACATCGGCTATCGTTATCGGAATCCTCTCCCCGTCCTCATTGATCCTCACAATAACGAACTGACCGGGTTGTCTGTACACTGCTATATCCGGTGCCAGGAATTTGTACAGGTATATATCCGGTCCGAGTTTTTCCTTGTGCAGGAGCTGGTACATATGTATCCTCCATTACAGATGACAAATGATGCTTTTAAAGACGAATATTTAAATCATTATGGTGATGATTAAATACCAAAATTGATAACAGTTACGGCACAATATCGATGTTGAATATTCCGGTCAAGTAGTTGATTTTGTTCCAATAGATATAACACTTGACGAACACGGTTGTTAATCAGTAGGCTACTACTCCCTGATAACATGTATGTATCGAAATTTGGCTTGAATATCCTTGTGTTCTTAACTCTTTAACCCTCGAAGGGAGGGACGGGCAAATGCTCGAAGAACTTTACCAGAAGGTAGTTGAGAAGGACCCGGCACAGCCGGAGTTTCACCAGGCTGTACAGGAAGTCCTCGAATCACTCGAGGTTGTCCTCGACAAACATCCTGAGTACCGTAAGGCCAGAATTCCCGAACGAATAGTAGAACCCGAACGCGTCATCATGTTCAGGGTTCCCTGGGTTGACGATAATGGAGAAGTCCATGTTAACCGCGGTTTCAGGATCGAAATGAACAGTGCTATCGGACCATACAAGGGCGGACTCCGTTTTCACCCATCCGTTAACCTCGGCATTCTCAAGTTCCTGGCATTCGAGCAGGTCTTCAAGAACGCACTTACAACCATCCCTATGGGCGGCGGTAAAGGCGGATCGGATTTCAATCCTAAAGGCAAATCAGACCTTGAAGTAATGCGCTTCTGCCAGAGCTTCATGTCCGAGCTTTTCCGTCACATCGGACCCAGCACCGATGTACCCGCCGGTGATATCGGCGTTGGCGGAAGAGAGATCGGTTTCCTCTTCGGTCAGTACAAAAAACTTAGAAACGAATGGAGCGGTGTTCTTACCGGAAAAGGTATTCAGTACGGTGGAAGCCTCATAAGACCCGAAGCAACAGGCTACGGTGCTGTTTACTTCGGCGAGGAGATGCTCAAGACCCGCGGAGACAGCTATCAGGGCAAGATTTGCCTTGTTTCCGGCGCAGGAAACGTTGCTCAGTACACCACCGAGAAGATCAACGAACTCGGCGGCAAGGTAGTCACACTGTCAGATTCCGGCGGATACATCTACGATGAAGAAGGTGTCAACGCTGAGAAACTTGCCTACGTTATGGACCTCAAAAACAACCGCAGAGGCAGAATCAAAGAATACGCTGAGAAGTATCCCAGCGCAGTTTACACTCCTCTTGATCCTGCTCTTGATTACAACCCCCTCTGGGATCACAAGGCCGATTGCGCATTCCCCAGCGCAACTCAGAACGAGATCAATGCAAAGGATGCACAGAATCTTATCAATAAAGGTGTCTTCCTGGTTTCCGAGGGAGCCAATATGCCTACAGTTCCCGATGGCGTTAATATCTTCATCGAGAACAAGATCCTCTACGGTCCCGGCAAAGCTGCAAACGCTGGCGGCGTAGCGACATCTGGACTTGAAATGGCCCAGAATGCCACTTTCTCAAGCTGGACTCGTAAGGAAGTTGATACAAAGCTTCATAATATCATGATCAGCATTCACGCTCAGTCAAAGGCTGCTGCCGAAATGTACGGACAGCCAGATAACTACGTGCTTGGCGCAAATGCAGCCGGTTTCACCAAGGTTGCTGATGCTATGATCGCTCAGGGTGTTGTGTAGTAAAACTCTCATAAAGAGTTAATCTAAGAGGCCCCCGGTGTTACACCCGGGGGCCTTCTACGTCAGTTGAATAGTACCAATTCTCGCTTTAGTATTAATCAGGATTCGAAGCGGTCTGTAAAGATGGATATATCTCAGAAATTTCGTTTCCGCTGCTGCGGTATGGTTTTCCAGATAATCGAAATCAAGATAATCTTCACCTTTCCTTTTTACTGTGAAGTAGCCGATTCCCAGTGAGGTGATATTCTGGAAGAAATGTGTCCCCTGTGAAGGCTCCACATCCATATCCGGAAGGGGTGTTTCCACAATGCAGCCCACCGATGATATCTGGTTCCATCTGACCGGTACTCCCAGCCAGCTGTCTGAACTTCCCCATCTTCCCGGGCCTATCAGAAGCGACTGACGTCTCAGATGTCTTATCTTACGGTTCATCTGCTCGATCTCAGCCGCTATCTCTACTGTCTGGCTCCTGTTGAATCTATCGGAGGATACATAGATAATATCTCTGATATTCTCAATAAATCCATTACCCAGAACCTGGTGCGATATGCAAAGAGCATTCTCTTCAGTAATGTTTTCAACTTCAGGCAGCACTCCCGTTGTATACCCCATAGGTCTGATCTGAAGAAAACCGAATTCATTTGTTTCCCCGGTACTGGTGTCTTTCAGGTTCACTGCGAATTCAATCTCAATATCACTTGAAAACGCAATCTTTCCTACTTCAAGCAGGTGCTTCAGGATCTGTGCAAGCGGGAAATACTCTCCTTTAAGCACTCCAGCCATTGTTACAAGCTTTGCGCCCGGTCTGAATGTACCGTCTATTATCATGTCGTTGTCCGCAGAGTACACAGAGCCTACAGGCGCAAGGGTCCCGTCCTTCTGAGCCCTCTCCAGATCCAGAGTGACCAGGTGCACATCCCTGCCGGGATCGTCTGTATTCATACTTGCATCCCCCAGAAGATCCAGAGCAAGAAACTCGCGCTGAGAGTTTCGCAGATACTCGTCAGTTGAGGAGAACTGGTACAGCCTGCCAGGGGATTCAGGGGAAAATCTTACGCATTTTCCTCCGTCCACTACCGTGCCCCCCAGGCCCAGGGCAACCGAAGCAACACCGCATTCCTCGCTCATACCTTCGAGGGGATAAAAATTGTAGGACTTTGCTACTCCGGCAAAGTTTGGATAGAAAGCGTCTCCATGCTCTCTTGATACTATCTGCTGTATGATTACAGCCATTTTCTCTTCTTCAAGCCGGTTAGGTGTGGTCTCTATGTAGGCTACCGATTCACTGTAGTAAGTGGACGCGTATACCAGTTTGATCGCTGTAAAAAGCTGCGACATTCGGACACCCATATCCGGGCTGTTGTTAGGAAGCATATACGTACTGTATATACCCGCGAAAGGGTATGAGGGACTGTCCTCGAGCAGACTGGAAGATCTTACCGCCAGAGGATATCTTACTTCCTCAAGAAAAGCATGCAGCATTTCTCTGACGTCAGCCGGAATGTCTGCATCCAGAAAGGCTCTTGCAATCAAACTGTCCCGTCTGATGCTGGACAGACTGCCATTTGAATTCTCCATATTGAAAACCAGTTCAGTCAGCCCTGAATTCTCCATGAACCGGTCAAAAACCCCTGTAGTCACAACTGCGGTTGGAGGAACGAATATATTCACATTCGGGAAATCATCATCAATATTGTATATGTTCAGAAGAGCATTTACAAATGCAAGCCCGCGTCCTTTCCCACCGAGAGAACCCGAACCTATTTTCACAAATCCAGTGTCATATTCAAATGTCTCGCTTGAGAATTCCTCAACCTGACCCGCCCTGTATCTTTCCATCCACTGCTTCAGTGATGAAAGCAGGTAGGAACGAAGATCTCCCGTAGTTGCAAAGTCCTCTGCCTTCCGTGGCCGCAGAGCACGGGCAAGATCGAATTCGGTTCTGGCCATAAGCCATGTCGAGAAATCATTCCGCTGCGCATGATAGAACAAACTCTCGTCGGACACTTTCCGCAATGCCAGTCTTAACTCTCTGAGATCTCCTGCCCTGGCCTCTACATTACCATCGGAATCTCTGAATACGAAATCGCCGAACCCGAGGTAATCCCTCATAAACTCTCTAAGATCTGCAAGAAGAGTAGGTGAGTTCTTATTGATGAATGCCGCGCCCATTCTGTTGGCTATTTTCCTGTTTATCTCTTCTGCTGATTGGAAGAGTATCGGACACTCAGGGTCGTTCGACAGTATCTCTTCCGCAAGCTGGAAACCTGCACGGGGATATTCAATCCCCTCTTTCTCAAATCTCACATCAAGTATCATTCCCAGAATATGCTTCTTGAACAGTCTGTAAAGCTCAATAGCTTCTTCGTAATTTCTGGCGTGAAGAATCTTTGGTCTTGCCCGCATCCGCATCAGTTTCTGCATCTGGTTCACACCATCAGTCATTAATGCCTGAGTCTGCTGCATAAGCTCGGTATACAGCATAGGCAGATAGGACGAGCAGAATCTTATGGAATCTTCAACCAGAATAATGCATTTAACCCCTGCAATACGGGAATCATGCTCAGCATTCATTCTGTCTTCAATGGATTTAATAATAGCTAGAAACAACCTTGCATCCCCCTGCCAGACAAAAGCCCGTCCACCGGAGAAGAGCCTGCCCTCATCCATCAGGATCTTCAGATCACGGCCGGTATACGCAAGGACCGCAAAGGGAATATCAGGTGCAGTCTCAGCAATTGCCGCACCGAGTTCAGCACATTGCATTGAGCCTATGCTCAACATCGAAATAACCAGATCAAAGGTTTCCTGTTCAAGAAGCTGCAGCGCTTCCTCACCGGTAGACACCCGTACGATGCGAGGCGCGTATCTGAGATTGAGGTGAAGATATTCCGAGAACAGCACCTCTGTGAATTTGCCGTCCTCTTCCAGTGTATAAGAATCATACAGGCTCGAGACCAGAAGTATATTCCTGATCCGCCTGGACATCAGCGTATAGAAGGGTACAGGTTCTGATCCGCGCCTTCCTGCGATTTTGTTGAGCATTCTGTCCTTCATATGCTATCCTTTTTCATCAAGTGTGCATACAGGTACTCCCGCATATGAAATAGGTTTACAATTTCCGTCCGAGTCAACTGTACGGTCTGTATTCGGGGGTTAAGGCAATTAGAAGAAATATCGGAAACTATTCGAAAAAGCAGATGTCGAATAACAATACCAAGGGTATTCTGATCCTGCTGAAAAGAAATTCACGCTTATCGTTGGAACAGCTACAGT